>JBBRGW010000047.1:0-14155 GCA_038223525.1 Pirellulales bacterium | reverse complement strand
CCAATTTGGATTTCTTCGCACCATGTCGAACCACGGAATCTTTTCCGATAACCAATGTGACTCGGCCCTTGGCTTGGTCCGTAATTGCGCGTTCAAGCGATTCACTCCATACAACACGGACACTTTCGCCTAGCGATTCCTGGAGATAATCCGCCAGCCGTTCGTACTTTCGCTGCGCGTATCCTTGAACGCAGTCGCAGGCCAGGGGAAGCGCCATTGGGTCCATCACAATGACGGTGATCTTTGCGTCATCGGGGCCGTAAGGTTCCACGCCGAGAGAAATGTTGGTGCGCATAAGGACCGCGCCGGCTGCCAAACCCACTACCATTGTTCTACGACTGATTCGCGACATGATCTTTTCTATTCCTATTCTGCAGAAGGGATCGAAAGGGAACTTTTACGATTCAGAACCGGCCATTCGGTGTGTTGGAACCGGACGACCAGGTCGAAAACTCTGAAGCGTATTGATTGTCTCGGTGACTCCGAAATCAACGCAAACGGAGTGCAAAGTGTCTTTAACGGTTTGGGTCAGCGATTCCGGATCACACGCGACTCTCGCATTGATCACGATATTGGCATTGTCGGTACTGACGCCTGCCCCGATCGATAACCTGGCAGTCGACTGACTGCTTACCAAATTGGCAACCGCATATTGTCCGTCCGTCATGCCGATCACTTTCAAATGGGCAACTTCAGCGGAGCGCTCGTTGAGCGCAAGTTGGATACGTTCCAAAAAGGCCATGATGAACTCATCCAGTTTCATGGGTGACTTGCTCTGCAAGGTCGCTTGCGCGTTGAGCCAACCGAGTTCCGCTTCCCCCTCTGCGTAGACATCGTAGTCAACGTCCATAGACTTTTGCCCAAACAAACCTTTCAGATCGAGATGTTCGCAAAATTCATCGAAGCCTTCACCGGTTGCGGCTGAGATCCGAAGAGCCGGAGTTCCTGGGAAATGAAGTTCGAGCAACGATTCTAATTCTTGGATCGCGGCTTCGGGCAGTTCATCGATCCGATTGATGAGAATAAAATCAGCCTCTTCGATCTGCTTTCGAAAAATGTATTCAGCCTGGGGAGAGAAACCTCCTTTTGTCGATCCCTTGAGAATCTTAAGTCCGTGGCTTGGCTTCAATATGACGCCATAGGATGCGATATCAAATGGTTTCGAATACACAGACTGCATCGGTCGGACAACGGTAGCCACCAAATCAGTGCAACTGCCGACTGGCTCGGCGATCACAATCTCTGGCAATTGCGATTCACCTAGCCGTTCCATAGTACGGGTGAGTTCATTGAAATTGCAGCAGAAGCATGAGCCGGCGACTTCGCCCACATCGAAACCTTGAGATCGCAAAAGGTTTGTGTCGACCAAATCGGTCGCTTGATCATTAGTGACAATCCCGACTCGTTTTCCCTGTGATTGATAGTGATGCGCCAAACGTGCAATCGTAGTCGTCTTTCCTGCGCCCAGGAAACCACCGATCATGATGAATCGCGGATTGTTTGACATCGAAACCAAGTCCTCTAAAAGTCAATGAACGAAAATAAATCATAATATCTTTCTAACGACTTTTTGAATGACATGCAAGCAAAAGCTGCCAGATTCGTTTGGTTTTGTGTGGTTGGCCTCTACTGATGGCCCGCGAGCTTATTTGCCGTGTTTGATTTTCTCCCAGTACTTCGCGTAGTCAAACTCAGGGCTATTCTCATGATCGTGGCATCGCACGCATTGCTCGCGAGACAGGAAAGGTGTCATGATCTTTGGGTCACCGGCATGAGCTTGAGATGGGCCGTGGCAGCTTTCGCAACCGACATTGACCAGGGGCTCTGATTTGAATACTTGTTCAAAGCCACCAGGGATTCCGTAGCCTGTCGTATGACATTGTTGGCAACTTGGATCCACATGCGATCGTTTGTCCATCAACGTTTTCCACGCATGCGAATGCTTGGACGAGTGCCACGCTTGGTCCGAAGCGGTGTGGCAAGCGATGCAAGTATGGGAGCCTGCGATTTGGTAGCCCATAGAATGCGAACCGTTTGAATGGATGTTGCTAACGAGGCCGGTTTCCGTAGAAGCAAAATCCCTTTCGGCCAATTCGCTTAGGTAAGCATCCAAGTTCTTGGACTGCGCAGGCTCGCGATCGAACGTGCTCGACACTTCAATCGGCCCACGTTTTATTGCCTTCCAGTCTTTCCCCTCTTTCTGTAACTCAATCCTGGCTAAGAATTTCCCTTTGTTGGTTGCGGACATAATGGTGACTGGCCCTACGTTGGACGGGATCAGCATCTGACCGGTTGGTCCACCGACGATGAAATCCACTTCTGGCAACGACTCGGCTAACGATCGCAAATTAGGTTCGTCCATATATGCCAGCACGACAGTTATGTCTTGCTTTTCCTTCCCGAGAACAGAGAGGACACTCGACGATGGGTCTTTGGCTTTCCACTGCCGGTTCTTGACTAGACTTGGGTCTACAACACCCGTGATGAGGATGCGTACACCCTTTCGAACTAGGATTCGATAGGGCAATATGGCTGATTGGGTCGCGTCGTTCGCATGGTCCACGGTTAGATTTGCCGAGACCCATTGGCTGTTGGCCGCAAGGCCAATTTGGATGAGGGTCTCGGGTGCAAGCTGCGTTTCTGGAGCTCCCACGTTGTGTGCTTCGAGCCCCATCAATTGATCACCTCGAAGAATCGATTGCAGTTTGACTTGTTGATACTCCGACTTGCCGGCCACAGAACCGCCGGCATCTAAGTACACGGTTTGGTCGGAGGGACCGAGCGTCCTCAAGAGAGTGGCGCGTCGTTCGAGGCCGCCCGATTGATTCGCGGTGCATCCGCACGGGGTGATCCAACCAGCTGTGTCGCCGCTGATGACAATCGACAAGTTCGAGGTCTTGGTTGAACCGCATCCCATCGCGCAAAGAATAGCAAAGAAGCTACCGTAGAAGAGGAGTTCAGCCTTCATTGAAATCACTTATCACTGAAGAAGACTATAGATCAGAACGTTGACGTTGATTTGTTCTGCGTTGGTAATTTCATTTCCCCCACAGCAGCAGCAACCTTGTGTATTGGAAGTATCATTAAGACCATCTTGCGAATAGAGCACACCGAGTCGGGTCCCGAAATGTAGACCCTCCAATTGTTGCGGTGTACCATGTTTGGCGTTGAGACCACCGATGTCGTAGACGGTATGAAATACGAGGTGCTCCATTCCTATGGTCTTGAGTGTTTGCTCGGGAAAGACGATGGCCATCTCCCGGCGGAAGGATTGGTTCCATTCTTTGGAGGAGCAACCAGCCGAGGCGAGCAAGAAACCACCGCGCTGAATGAAGCGACGTAGATTGTCCCTTTCATGAGCAAGCAGCGTAAACTCCCCTTCTCCGTTCATGATGAGCATCGGGAAGTTATAGACTTCGTCACTAGCAAGTTTAACGGAGTGAAGTCGGCGGCTGGTACTGATCGAGGACGATTCTTCGGCTCTTCTCAAGAAGTGATCCGAAAAGCACTCGCTGGTCTTCGTGCCTGCATAAACCAAATTCGCGACTTTGATGACCGAACCGGACTCGCCACCCACAACGGCAGGATCTGCGATCGTTCCGTTCGGCTTGGCTATCTTTTCGGATTTGGAATTGTCGGTCTTGTTGGTGTCGTCCGCGAAACTCGAAGACGCAAAAAGCGAGAGACAAATCGAGAATGCAAACCATGCTGCGGGATTTTTCGGGCTAATCATAGCGACGGCAACCTCATGGCCAAATAAAAAGTTCGAGCTTGTAACGTTGCTATTGTAACGCACCGGGCGGCAGGATTGTTGCAAATCTGAAGCGAGTCTTGGGGCGAGCGGCAGGCTAAAAACGACCTTAGCACGAAGCATCGGACGGGACTTTGGTCCCATCCTACACTAGGACTGCTCGGCTTACGAAGTGCGGGCTAGCATTCGCAGGACTTCGATGCCTCGATCCAAGGTCGCATCGGGCGCTGCGAATGAGATTCGGAAATGGGTATCTTTTTGAGAGAAAATGTTTCCTGGGATGATCAGGAGTTCGTGCTCGACAGCCCTGCGAACAAAATCCGTTGCGGTACCAGAAGGTACTTTAGGGAAGACATAGAATGCGCCGCCTGGTTCGGTAAACTCGTAATAGCCCTTGAGCCCTGCTACCATTCGATCACGTTTGATGGCGTAGTCGCTGTAGTGCTTGGTCATATCATGGTCCATGGCGGCCAACGCTCCCCATTGCATCGGAGTGGGCGCGCATACAAACGAGTACTGCTGCAGCTTGATCATCGTTTGAATCACTTCGTTAGGACCATGCACGTACCCAAGTCGCCAGCCTGTCATGGCATGACTCTTTGAGAATCCATCGATGACGATCGTGTTTGGATTGAACTCAGCGGGAGAGCGCATCGGTCCCGAGAAATGGAAGCCACTGTAGATCTCATCGGAAATCAGTGCGATATTTTTTTCCTGGCAAAGAGTTGCCAACCCTTGTATCTCCGCCAACGTGGCGGTGACCCCAGTTGGGTTTCCAGGGCTATTGAACAGGACCATCTTGGTCTTGTCCGTGATCGCATCTCGGACTTTGTCGAGGTCGATGCGAAAATCCGGATAGGTATCGATCAGAACGGGAACTCCTCCAACCAACTGTATCAGAGGTACATACATTACAAAGTAGGGATCGAACACAATGACTTCATCGCCTGGGTCCACCATCGAGAGCATCGAGAGCACCAATCCGCCGCTAGTACCGGAACTGATGAATACCTTTCGATCAGCATGTTGGTACTTGCGGTCGATGTCCGCCTGGAGCCTGTCTCGCAGTGGCCCTATCCCTTGTGTTGGAGCGTATGCATTTTTGCCTTGCTCGATCGCATCCACGCAAGCCTTTTTGATGGGAGCAGGCACATCGAAATCGGGTTGCCCAATAGACAAATTGATCGGATTTTTAAGGGATGCCGCCAATTCAAAGACGCGTCGAATACCGCTTGAGTCGAAGGCCAAAGTTCGTTTTGCGACCCACGGAGAGTTGCTTGCGGACGTTGATTTTGGATGGGACATTGTAGAACGTTGACTCAACAAAGCGGTAAAAACAAAAACTAGTGGATTCCGCATAAGACTATATGTGCGGAAAGGGAACAGATCAACCGAACAGAGGACGCCTGGAATGAAAGCCGGGCACCGGTTATCCTTTCGGGCCAATACGCACTGAATTCGTTTTTTGACTCGGGGGTGGCTTATTACCGTTCTGACGCAACCCATCAAGTGGCATGGCGGCAAGTACTATTTGCGCAAATGGATTATCGACTTGATGCCACCGCATTTGCACTACGTGGAGCCATTTTTTGGTGGGGGTGGAATCCTGTTGGCTCGCGACCCCAATCGCGATTGGATGGCCGAGGGGAACAGGAAATTGACGGCAGCTCATCAAGGATGTAGTGAGGTTGCCAACGATCTTCATGGCGAATTGATCAATTTCTGGAGAGTGCTTCAAAACCCGGAGCAATTCGAAGCTTTCAGGCAAAGAATTGAGCTGACGCCGTTCAGTCAAGCGGAATTTGAAGATGCTCGAGATAGCTCCGTCGCAGACACGGTGACTGCACCGGTAACCAGCGTAGACCGGGCAGTTCGGTTTTTTATTTTAGCGAGGCAGTCTCGGCAAGGACTGATGAGGGACTTTGCGACCCTATCTCGCAATCGCACTCGAAGCCGAATCAACGAACAAGTCTCCGCGTGGCTCAATGTCATAGATGGTTTGCCGGACGTGCACCAGCGTTTGCGCAACGTTGTTATTCTGAATCAAACCGCAACGGAAGTCATTCGCAAACAAGACGGTGAGAACACCTTGTTTTACTGTGACCCACCCTATGTCCACGAAACGCGTTCAACGACCGGTGAGTATGCTTTCGAAATGACGGAAGCACAGCATCGAGAGCTTTTGGACCTATTATCTGGAATAGCAGGCCGGTTCATGCTGAGTGGCTATCCAAGCGAGCTTTATAGCGAATGGGAACAACGATTTGGTTGGAAACGGCATGAGTTTCTGATTGACAACAAAGCGTCATCCAGCAAGATCAAAGAAACGAAAACCGAATGCCTGTGGTGCAACTTCGAGTGTGTACGTCAGCAGGAATGATTTGGTTTACGCGAGTGCACAACGAACGGCGATCTCGCGTCCTTACCCACTCGGTGAAACGAAAAGACCTCAACACACTCGCATACGCCTTGATTTCAAGCTGTTTTGGGCTAAACTCGTCACCAAATCTATCGACCTTTTTTGGATTGATAGAAACAGTGATAGTCACCATGATGAACTCCGGCTATTTGGAATTGAGAATTGTAATTGGCAAAAGCAAATAGCGGGCGAATTGTTGGAACATTGGTCTTTGGTTCAGTGCTATTGGTTTTAGTGCCAACACTTATATTGGGGAAATTGTTTGTCGCGACCTTTCCTCCACGTATCCGAGAAATAGCCAACAAAAAAGGGGCATCGGTTGTCTACTTCAAGCCACAGGTAGTTGCAAAAAGCGAAAGTTCGGTCGCTGATGATCCGGCGAAATCGATTGAGGGTTCCGAGTCGCTAATCGCAAAGGACGAGTCCACTCCATCATTCACCTCAACCTCAATTCCCGACACGATTCCCGACACGATTACGGCAGTAGATAACTTGCCCAGCGATCAAGTTCTAGACGAGCTTTTCGCCTCGGAACTGGACTACGATTTGGCGGCGGAACGCACAGTCGTAACTCCACTCACAATCGCGAACAAACCTGAGCTTTCGCCTCAGGTAGATCCGCCAAAGGAGCCTTTGATCGTCGTCCAATCGCCCCCTGTTCCGAGCTTGCGTGTTTGGAAAAGCCCTACGGGCAAAGAAGTTGAAGGAACACTGATTCGAGTAGACGGCGATACGATTGAGTTCCGAACCAAATCAGGAAAAGTTGTGAAATCGTCTGCGATATTCTTCAGCGAAGAAGATCAGGCCTACATAAAGGCCTTCGAACACCTTAAGTAACCTTGTTCGTTGCTGTGCGAGTCGTTCGCCATCTTAGTTCTCCATCTTGAATTTTGAGGTTTATTATATGCCCGACTACTTAATCGAGTTGTTCGGAAACATCTCCCAACAACTTGGGGTGCATTTGCCTCGAATTGTGGGTGCGACTTTAATTCTGCTTGTGGGCTGGGTGATGGCGCATTACATCGCTAGGACCATAAAATACGCAGTTTCCAAAGCGGGTGTTGGCAATCAATTGGCGATTAGGTTCGGATGGGCAGCGAGGCGCGGAACGATTTCCGCCATTGTTGGGAAAACTGCCTTTTATCTCGTCATGATTTTTGTCCTCGTCGCTTTTTTCAATACTCTTTCGCTCCCGATAGTTTCGGAACCGTTGAACGGTTTGCTCAAGCAGGTCTTTGAGTTCTCCCCGCGAATGCTGTGCGCAATTGTCATAGGATTTGTAGGTTGGGTACTTGCACGAGCGGCTAAAGAAGGGGCGAGGAATGGGATTGCGCATCTCCATATCGATGAACGGATTGCCGCGATCGGCACAGAACCATCGTTGCCGGAGCGAAGCACTTCGAAACAACCAAGCGAAACGATACTTCTTAGCGATTCTTTGCCGGAAGCCGTCTATTGGTTGGTGCTTTTATTGTTCTTGCCTGCACTTCTTGGAACGCTCCAACTGGATGGTTTGCTCCAGCCGATCCAATCGATGTTCAAAAAGGGTATGGATTATGTACCAAATGTTTTAGGCGCTGCGTTCTTGTTCCTTGCTGGATTGTTTATTGCAAGAATCGTTCGGAAGGTCGTTAGTAACTTGATCGCCTCATTGGGCGCCGATCGATTAGCAACCCAATTCGGTATTGGGAACGTGTTGAGTCCTCGCAAGCTTTCGATGCTGGCAGGGAGTATTGCTTACGGAGTGGTGTTATTGCCGATCCTTGTCGCTGCCCTCAATACGTTGGACATTGATGCGGTAACGCAACCTGTTAGCCAGGTCCTGGAAAAGATACTGTCTTTCGTTCCGGGGATCCTTGGTGCTACGGTAATCGTTTGGATCTCGTACGTCATTGGAAAGATAGTCTCAGGACTTGCTTCTGATTTGCTCCCCAACATGGGCTTCAATCATCTTCCGGCAAAACTGGGAATAGCTTTCGATACGAACGAGTCGAAAACTCCTTCGAAGATCGCTGGACAAGCGGTCTTTGTTTTGATTATGCTGCTCGCGACAATGCAGGCGCTGCCGATGTTGGGACTAAACTTGTTAGCCGAACATCTCACCGAACTTGTTGCATTACTTTTCCACTTGATTCTCGGATGCACTATCATTGCGGTCGGGATCTACATTGCTAAATTCGCGTCGCGGGCGATCAAGGCATCGGGGATCGAACAGGCAGAGCGGCTCGCTTTGGCCGCACAAGTTGCGATCGTGATCTTTGCCGGAGCTACGGGACTACAAAGCATGGGGCTGGCTCCATCGATCGTAAGTGTCGCGTTTACCACGCTATGCGGAGGTTTGGGACTCGCAGCAGCGATCGCGTTTGGTTGGGGCGGTCGCGATGCTGCTAAACGGATAATCGATCGCTACATTCGCTAGGTCTAGAGGTTTCCCAAGTACGCGTACAAATCTGCGACGTCGGCTGGGGACTTTTCGTCGAGAAGCCCCGAAGGCATCAGCGATTCCGTCGCGTATGCTTTGTCCTCGATGTTTTCTTGATTGATGCGAATGATAGCACCGGTTGCCGTTTGAAGCGTCGTCCCATCGGCCGCGTTGTAGACGATCATGCCCGTAAAGATCTCACCATCCATGGTGAGAACTCGGATTGATTTGTAGCGATCGGAGATGTCTCGGCTTGGCTCAAAGATTGCCTTGGACAGGTCCTCTCGCGAGAAACGTTTTGCAACACCGACAAGACTGGGGCCGAGCGAACTCTGGCCTCCATGGCACAGTCCGCATTTCTCTTGATAAAGGGTTTGACCACGTTTCGCATCCCCAGCGATTTCATTGGCTGCACTATGCAAAGTTCGCCAATCGAAACTCGATTGCGGTGGTATCAGTTTCGCAAAGGAGTCGGCGTCGAGGGTTTGGCGGAAGTAGGGTTCCCAATCTTTCCATAATTCACTCTTCGGTGGATTCTGGAATTCAAGTTTTTGCGCAGCGCTTTTAACGCGAGCCAAGATGGCTGTTCGCGGTAACGCGTTTGCAGTGTTGATTGCAACCGATACGACGGGAGCCAATGCTTGCCATTCGCGTTTTGCATCGGATATGGATAACGATTGAAGCCCCTTCCACCCGATTGGCCACTGGCTACGGTTATTGGTCTCGAGCAAGGAAAGGAACAATTCGTAGTCCGAGGGTATTGGATTTGTGGAAAGCAACTCAGCGGCCACCGGCTTGAGGCTCTCGATGTTTGTGCATGCGCGTATCGCAGTTGCGAACTCGTCATCCAAACCGGATTGGGAAGCAAATCGCAAGATTGGA
The DNA here is from genome assembly GCA_038223525.1 of Pirellulales bacterium. Taxonomy (GTDB): domain Bacteria; phylum Planctomycetota; class Planctomycetia; order Pirellulales; family Pirellulaceae; genus JBKCUI01. The sequence continues at coordinate 4,681 of JBBRGW010000047.1, read as the reverse complement.
ATCGACCAATCTTTAGGCGGAGTGACAAGCAGATGTTCCCGCATCTTCTTCCTACAAGCAACTTGAGTATCCAATGGAAAAGCGGCGAGCAGGAGCAAATCCTCGGGGCAGCAAGGTACGTCAAGGGCGACGAAGGCTGCGCTCAATGCGGGGTCTCGTTTAAGAGTCGCGGCAACCAATTGTTGCAAGCGATTCGGCCATTGATTGTCCGTATAGAGCCCGCGGGTTTTGACCTTACGAACGATACCCGACAAAGCGGATGCGGTTTTATTGGACATCGCTTGCGTTCGAGGGTGCTGGCAATTTGCGGAGCAACAGAGCGCATGAATATCCGAGGTCGGGTGGCTCTTTTCATCGATTTGGTCCAGGCAATAGGATAGCGACTCACTATCCCTGGGCTCAAGCATAGAGAGCGTGCGCATCGCTTCGGAGTGGACGAGCGGTCGATCTGATTGCATGGCTTGCTTAGCTAAGAACATAACCCATCCGACCCAGGCATTTCGAACATTCTCCGGAAGCTTGGGGGAGCCTAGCGCTTTAAAGCCATCGAGTACGTCGGGTTGAGGTGGTTCCTGTTGTTGTGGAAGAGTAAATCGGCGATCTCCCAATGCCGACTGGAGCGTCGTCAAGAACTCTAACACATCGCGAGTGTTCCATTTCGATTGGTTTTTTGGAACCCAGCCAGCAAGAGCATCGAGCAAGGAAGAATCGAGGTCGGATCGATTCCTGCTGTACAACTGTTTCGCGATCAGGAAATCAATCGTATTGTTATCGGTCTTTTTGGCCAACGGGACGCCGGATCGAGCCAAAGCCCAAAGCCAGGTGCGCCGCAATGCGTTCCCAGCTTCGCTGTCCTGAACACGAAGACTATTTGCTGAATTGAATTCCACCTTCCTAGTTCCAAAAGCTTCCCATCGTAACCTTTCGTCCGCTTGTCCAAGATGTGGCTCCCAACTCGTTTGGTCGGAGACATCGGGATTGAGAGCAGTTGATGCATAATCCAAGGCAGCCAATGCACCAAGCATTTTGTTGTCGCTGGTTGAAATCGCAACGTTACCGCGACCGACGAGCCACCAACCCGCAGCCCGTGACGAACGCGATGGCGAACTCAATGCATTTTGAATTCGAGATAAAGGTAAAGCTACATTCAGTCGAGTCAAAATCTGCGAGCTCCGCATCTTGGCGGCCGCCACCAATTCCGGTTCGGCTGAAATCGCTATCTCACCGACCAAGACCCCTAAGATTGCGTTAGCTCCTGCTTGGTCCACTTCAGGAATCCATTTGGATTCAGACCAACTGTCGAAGGGGCTTTCGGCAGTAAGCACTCGCTGCAACGCTTCGGCTCGTTCGGCTGTTAGTTGCCCTTTGGAAATGGGCTCATCGAACCAAGCCTTTTTGTTCGTGGTAGCTGTCGGTTTTTCAACGCATACGCGATAGACGGCCCCGGTTGTTCCTCTCCCACCCACGCAAATGAGTATGCTTCCGTCGGCTGATACACAAATATCGGTCGGTGCAAAACCCTCTGTCCCGATCGGTTGCATGAATACTTCTGCCGGTATCTTGTTCGGTATGCGCTGACTTTCCTCCAGGTTGCTCGATGGATAGACAGCGATCACTCGACCGAATGTCCAGTCTAGAACGAAAACGGCACCCAGATACTTTTTTGGGAATGCCCGGTGCTGATAGACTGCAACACCTGTCGGTGACCCGCGCCCCAACTGAGCCAGGACCAATGGCATGGTGATGCGGTGGTCCTCATCCTTCCATGCTTGCCCACACCATCCGGCGTCCGTCCCCGGCCCCATAATCATGACTCGTGTCGGACGATACCAAGGCAGCGTTGCCTCGCGTTCGCAGTCGCTATCGAAAGTGACAATCTGCCCATCTGGCATGAAGTCAAAGTCGTAACAGTTTCGCATTCCATGGGCCCAGACTCCTCGCTTGGAAAAGTCAGGGCTCATTCGCCATATCGTTCCGCTCCGCCCACGCGGGACAGGACTCTGTGCATCATTTTGCAATTTTGAAATATCGCGAGCAAAATTGCCTGCAATCAAATACCAATAGCCATCCGGGCCACGCCGGATAGCATGGGCATAATGCTCTTCGCCGGTAGGAAGTTCTAAAACTTTTTTGGGGTTCGGGTCAGCCACCAAGTCCCCATCGGTATCCTCACTAAGCCACAGTCCACCGTCGCTCACATAGTAAAGCTTGCGTCCTTCGGACCATAATCCCTGAGCTCCTTGTTTGGGATTTGCCCAAAGCACACTCCGTTCGTATTTGCCATCATTATCCGCGTCGACCAGGGTACGAATATAACCCGGCCCAGAAACGACCGGACGTCCTAGACCATCCAAGGTCATACAGAAGCAATCATGCACTAGGGAATCATCCGCGACTCTTTGAACGCTAAAACCCTCGGGTACCGTAAAGGGTAAATCGTCTTTTGCAATCGCCGCTCCCCCTGCTGCAATGAGCGCATCAAGAAATAGCACGATTGCTAAGCAATGGAACAACGACTTTTGAAAAGTCCTCACGGTCAAAACTCCCAACCGATGTGAAAGCGATATCAGAGGTGAAATCCGTTCAAAAACCTCAGAAACATAATATTAGCGCTTTTCCATTTTTTAACAGCCCGAATCGACAAACAGGCGACAAATACCCCACCATTCACTGCATACCGACCCAATATGTCTTCCGCGCTTAGGAGTGGAAACCCGTCCATCAGGCAAAGTGAAAGAATCCCGGCTCATTCGACATGCAGCTGAACTAAAAGGCTTCTGCAAACGATCGTACGTTAGATTCAAGAGAGTATCGTTTTTTTGGAAATGAAATTAGACTGAGCGATGTGCAATGTGGATCTTACTGATCAACCTAGGATTCACTCGGACCTCAGACGGAATTTGGATTGCAAACACTCCGCCGCCAGCGGGCAACAATCGACCCCCTTTATTAAGGCTAAACCTTGTCTGACGCAAATTCGCAACTGCTTAACTTCGTATGCCCAAAGTGCCAGAAAAAACTTCGAGCTCCATCGCATCTTGCGGGTCAAAAACTAGCCTGTCCCAAGTGTGCCGCATCTATCCGCGTCCCTGGGTTAGTTTCAACCTCTAACAACGATGAGGATTGGTTGTCCTTGAACGAGCCAAGCACGCCGACAGTCGCTCCGCATTCGGAGAAAAACACGCCAAACAAAAAGACGGTCGAAAGTACGACGGATGCCGCTCCATCGCTAAACTCCAGACCCGCAACGCCACCAATGCCTGCTACGGTTGCGAGCGACGACGACGAATTGTTGTTAGCTCCTCCAGAACCGATCGACTCGAAGTATTCGAACGCGGTTGTACCGCCGCTGAAAACGGTTACTGGAAAAAGTGTCTTCGATGACGATCTACCAGAACTTGCTCCGATCGAGGTCGATGTACCGAAAATCGAAGCGAACCTGGAAGCCGCGAAACCGGAGACTAGCACCGGAACGACTCAGCGTCCCAAAAAACCGATTACGAAGCCGGAATTGACTTTACCCGACGTACCTTTGCCCGATATCTCACTTGAAAGCCCGGCCTTGATTGGCTCGATGACTTCGCTAGACGATGAGGAATTTAGCTTCCCATGCAAAGTCTGCGGAAGCATGCTGGGTACGAGCCGTTCTCGAATCGGCTCTTCGATAACTTGTCCCGACTGCTATTCTCCGCTCATGGTGCCCAGCCTTAAAAATAAGGCGAAAGCGGCCGAAGTGAAGATGGATGAGAAAGTCGCAAGCGTCACATTCGCGCCCATCGATTCGCTGAGCGTTCGCGACCCGCGAGGCTCTGCCGCAAAGACAAAAGAAATGCTCGATCGAGCCGAACAAACGATGGACGAGGAGAGGGAGGAGTTTCAGGATGGAACCTTCGATACCAAGCGATGGATGGGATTCTTGTTCGGTTTCCTGATGGATCCTCTGGTTGTTGCGGCCGCCGTGGTTGCCGGCTTTGTCACTGGATTTTGGTTCTTTGCAATGGCTGCGATAGGTTCTTGGATTGGGTTAGAAGGGACCCCAGCCTTGATCGCGCGGTTTGCTTTGTTCTGCCTTTTCGTTATCCCGATCGCCGGCTTTATTTGCTTGTGCGGGATAGCGATCTTGACCATGACCGCCAACCGAGCCAAACGCGTGCAAGAATGGCCGTTTTCAAAGCTCACTGAGTCGATCGGTGAATGTACGATGGTCTTTGTATCCGTCTTAATTGCCAGTATTCCAGGCGGAATGTTGGGGGTGGTTTTAAGTTCGCTCAATGCGAATCCATTGGTTTCAATGGCATTCGTTTTGATCGGCGTGTGGGGTTTCACTCCGATCTTGCTACTCTCGATGATCGACAAAAGCTCCCTCTTCGAACCTTATTCCAAAGCGGTTTGGCTCTCGATCAAAAGCCGCGGAGAAGCTTGGGGTGCAATGTACATGCAAACCGCGATGGTTTTCGGGATAGTCTTTATACTCATGGTGGTTACCAGCTTTCAAAGCCCCTTTGGAGACTTCTTTCTGGGTCTCGTTATTCCTGTTGCTTGCTTCTTTCAATTCAGCCAATACGGCGTTCTTGCGGGCCGAATCAGCGACGTCACGCAAATGGAATTCGAAGGCGACTTCTCGGAAGACTGATTCAGCAGCCCAAAGTTCATTTTGGTTTCATTCTAATTTCCGTTCCAT
>JBBRGW010000046.1:0-14409 GCA_038223525.1 Pirellulales bacterium | reverse complement strand
CCTACCGTAAATGTCGGCGGAGACCTACCGGTCAATTACTTGTCCGATCGCAAAGCCTTCAGCAACGGCCATTGCATTGCTCCCCAAGCTGCAAACACGCTGCAACCCAATCCGAAGAGCATGACAACTCCCATCATAATGCTCGGCCAGGCTAGTCCGCCAAAGGGTTGACCACTTAGAACCGCTGGTAGTGTTGCCAACGCGGCCGCACCCATACCGATACCAACACCTCGCAACAACTGCCATCCGTTCTCCAACGTGAGCAGCCAAACAAGCCGCGACTTGGTAAATCCAATGGCTCGCATGGTTGCAAGTTCTCCGCGTCGCTCCATCGCGCTCCGCAATTGCGACACGCCAAGTCCGATAGTACCCAACAAAAGCCCCAAGGCACCCAAGACTTGAAATGCGCCTAGGTAAGTGTTCTGTACCGAGAGCAATTGTCGCAACACAGCATCGCTCGAGGCCAAACTCAATCCTGACTCCGACCACCCCTCTTCCATGACTAGCATGGCCTCGTCAGCGAGCTGCTTGTTTGCGCTAGCCATCGCTTGGTTCGAAGATCCTGCATTCAGTTTTGATTTGATCAGGAACAAACGATAGCCGGTAATGCTCGGAAACAAACTTTCAAAATTGGACTCACCAATCAATAGGCTCCCTTGCAAAATCGTATTCTGCGAGACACCTACGGTTCGAAAATGAATCTTCCGATCGTCAAAGGTATAACTAAAATTCTCTCCGACGTAGCCGCCCAAATGCAAAGCCCAAAGCGCTGTGTTCTGATCCAACACAACAGGTACCGGAGATTGTGCGGTTCCTTCTGCCTTCTGCTCAAGTCGTTGCCAGGGTGTTGAGCTCTTTGAGTTTTCGGTTGCGAACCATGCGAACGCAGATCTGCCGTCCTCCTTCTTATCCACCGATGCCATGCGTGCAGACACACCTAAAACCTGTGGCTCACTCGCTTGAAAAAGATTATTGCAACTGGCATCATCCCCACCTCGAACACGAAAAGGCACAAAATCCAATGAGTTCAATAATTGCGCTTTGTCCAACAAAACGTCGCGCTGCCGTTTGCTGTCTCCCAAGTCGTAGTGGATCGCTTGTGAACTCTTTCCAATAAAGGCAAAACCGCCCGTCCCCGCCTCATCCGGTGACGCTTGGAAGAGGCTCATCGACAAAATCAAAAAAGACGCAATCGCGACCAATCCGATCGCCAATATGCTTCGCATCGGTGCCCGCTTCGCATTGCTGCTGGCAAGCGAGGAGGCGCTCATCATCGGTCCAGAATCCAACGCACCACCCGTTCTATCGATAGCGACACTTTTCAACCTGCCCAGCGTCCAAGACAAACCGCTGATCAAGAACAACATCCCCGCCCCAACAAATGCGCCGGCTTGAGCTTGCCCTTGCAAAAACTGACCCAGGCCAAGAACACCCGCCGCAACCACAGCGCATCCGATCGCCAAATATGGCCCACGCTTTTTGTTCGTCTTGCCGAAACTTAAATTCGTTTCCATTTGATGCTTCAAAAGCTTAGCAATAGGTATCGACTTGAGTTGTCGCGTTGATAGCAAAATGGTACCCAGTGCCGCGAACCAACTGAGAACCCAACCCAAGACAAGACTCAACGGTCTAACATGGTAGTCCAAAAAGGAAACGGTAATGGCTCCAACCCACCAAGTGTGCAGTCCAGTAATCATCGCATAGGCGTATCCCAGTCCCAAAACGATCCCCATCGTTGCACCCAGTAAACAAACAACTGCACCCTCAAGCAACAGCAATCGACGGACGGCCGACCGAGTCCAACCCGATGCCAGCAACAGCCCCCAATGATCGGCTCGCTGTTCAATCGCCAGCCGAAACAACAAAGCGACCAACAACAACGCGGCCACAATGACAAAGAAACTGAGCGAAAGAAAAAGAGCATCGAATGGAGTCGTACCGCTGGAAGCCAATAGCTGCTGCCGTCGGAGAGGTATCTCGCGCCAGCCAAGCTTCGGCAGTTTGGTCCTGGCTATGTCCGTGATCTTTTTTTCTATAGCATTCGCATCGTCCGCTTTGAGATTATCAAAGCGAATACTGCTCGCCTTTCCGAATCTGGAACCAAAGTGCTCGACGCCGAGCTCGCTTGAAATATAAATTTTGGGAGTCAGTCGATAGTCGTTCCAGTACTTGTCGTCCTCTTTTTCTACCGTTCGTGTCAATTTGAAGGGCGTATCCCATTTGCTGATCGACTCTTGATCCGTGATTCCAGGCACGACTGGAGTCCATGCAGGGTCGTTAAAAGGTGTCGGCGCAACGGAAAAGATCGCGTCGCGTTTTCGACTAAACGGGGTCTCTGGTTTGGTAATGGGGGCGATCGCAACGACAGTCACATCGAAACTCTTCTCGATCTCATTTCCTTCGACGGTCTCCGGCAGAAAGTACTCAACTTGAATCCGATCCCCCACTTTGATTGCCAACTCCTCAGCGAGCCAACTCGTAACGACCGCCCAGTCCTTTTGCTTTGGAATATCGGGAGGGTTCTCTTTGGGACCGAGCATCGCAGCCAGGACGGACCAGTCGACCGAAGCTATCGTGGAATAGGGTACGTTGCGACCAACTAAATCTGCCCCCTCCCTGCGTTGAAGGCCGTTCGCCAAATAGGTCAATACACTTTCTGGGGAACTCGCTTTCGCACTGCTAACAATTTCTTCCGAAAGACTATCGGTCATCAGCATTTGATCTGTCGTCAATTGATAATAATCCGATACCTTCAAAACATCGCCGTCGGTTGCGGCTTTTTCGCCGCGCGCCGAATCTGGAAATGTGCGTTCGACATGTTGCCAATTCAGACCGAGGTCGGAAAGCGTTGGGGCTAGCTTTTCGAGCAATGCAGAATGTTTGTCGCTGGCTTGTTGCATGTCGTTTGTGGGGAGTTCTTCCTTGGCTTGAGCGATGAAAACGGCGTTCACCTGAGACTCGATTTCAAGAGCGTTTTGCAGCCAACGCTTGCCAGCAAATGCGTTCATGATTGGTCGCTGATCGGATCGGAGGGAAAATCGGGCGAGGCTTTGGTCCGGGAGTATTTCGATCACTTTCCAACGCGGCAGAGGTACGCTTTCTTGATCCCGTTTGCCGAGCGGGCTGTCGGCTGGAACAACCGCTTGGCTCGGAATTTTCAGATTGATCAAGTCACCCAAGTGAGCATGCAATTTGTCCGCTAACGACTGATTGATAATCAACTCCTCGTCTCCGGGAGCGGCCTTGGGTTGGATGCTGCCGAGCGTCCAGAAATCAGGATCAACCCCGAGCAAAGCCATTTCGCTCGCGCGATGCGTCCCGTTCTCTGCCATCGCTTGCTGGACCAATACCAAACTATGAACGTCGCCTGATTGCGAGTTCTCTCCCGTTAAGTTATTCGTCAACGATTCTTTGAACCATCTAGGTGCTACCAAAACCGAGTCAATCGAACCTATCCGATCCATGGCGATGAAACGCAATGAACCGCGCATGCTGTCCCCAACCACCAACGCGCCGACAATCACGGCGGTGGCCACCGCTACACCCAGCGCCACTGGTAGAATCAAGCCTCGGAAATGCAAAAGCGTCTTTACAACGAGTGAAAACATAGTCAAATCCCGTATTATTCCGCAGGAGTGAAATACTTTGTTAACTGGCCGTCGCTAACATTCAACCAAATCATGGATCGCCAAAAGACGATGCCCGCGTTTTGGCGATCCTGCAATTGGTACGACTCTCGAGATCGCGTGCTGACAACGAGTAAATTTTCGACGCGACGAAACTCCCGTTCAAGCAGGCTCAGGGCTGATTCTAGACTGTTTTGGTCGCCGCCTCGAGCGATAGCTAGTCGATCCAGTAGTCCAGAACTTTGCGATCGCGATTGTATCCGACAAGCGATCGTTGGCTCACTATCTGCGATGGCCACCGTGATCATTCCAAAATTGGTCGACGCAATGTGATTGGTCATCGTTGCCACAAACTCAATCGCCAATTCCAGCGTCTTGTAATGCGAATCGAGATCGGAACGTTCGGTTTGAGTCGGCGAGGACACGTCCAGTAGAACCACGAGCTCGCGACTGTCCGATTGTTGAAACTGCTTGACCATCAACTCGCCGCGACGCGCGGACGACCGCCAGTGAATCCATCGCGGACTATCGCCCGGTCGATAGGCTCGCAAACCAAAGAAGTCACCTTCGTCGGACAACGATCTCGCTTGCCTTTGCTTCGAACCCGCAGAACGAGGGCCGAAAACTTCAGTCCAAGACGGCAAAAGCTTACCAATCGCCGGTTGCACGATGAAGTTGTCGCCTCCTTTGTGAGGAAGTATCCCTCGCATCAAACCGAAAGGAAACCTAGTCGTTAGTTCCGTCCCTAAAAATTGATACTGCCCGCAGCGCTGGACAAAGCATTTGTAGCGTTGCACACGTGTCGAACTGGGTGTTATCGAGGAATACAACAAACCGATCCCTTGCGAGATAGGTTCTACAGAAATGTCAGCAGAGATAAACTTCATTCGATCCTGCGCTAAAACCAGCCAAGCCCCAAGCCAGCGTTTCGGATTGGAAAGAACCAGTTCGATCTCAAAGCTCTTGCGCGCATGCATCGATCGCGGCAGGCGTCGATAAGCAGTCAAGCCCTCCAATGTCTTGGCGCAGACTCTCCATTGGATCAACAAGGTGGCAAGCAGCGTGCCGGCCAGCACAATCAGCAAATTCACTTCTCTAAGGATCGCGCCAAGCAAGACGAAAATCGCCATAAACAAAACTTGCATCCCCTCTCTCGTAAAGCGAGTCGATACTGGTGGAGCTGCGTTCTTTGCCGACTGAAAAACACCGGACGGCAATCGAACCAATTTCCTGAACCAAGTCCTCTTAGCTCCTGTAAGACCGACATTGGCCAAGGCGGTCGATCCGCGTTTAGGGTCAGAGGCCAGCTGTGCCATTTTGATCTCTCTTAGGGGATCGGCAGAATGGAAAGAGCGGTTGGATGGGACTGATTTCCCGTCCGTTGATCCGTTCGGGACAATGGTCCCAAACTACAGCTGGTATCTCACAGCGTGCCGCTCGCATCACGATGGCACTCGAACCGATTCTAAACACTTCTGAATAATCGCTTCCGCCGCAAGGCGTTCACTCCCCGCTGCAAAACCGCGAGGCATGACGCGATGCGCCAAAACTGGGATCGCCATTTTTTTCACATCGTCCGGAACCACATAGTTGCGGCCCGCAAGCAAAGCGCTCGCTTGAGAAGCACGATAAAATGCCAACGCTCCTCGCGTGCTAGTCCCGACCTGCAACTCATGACTCGTGCGGGTCTGATCGACAATGTCATGCAAGTAGTCAAGGATAGAGTCCTCCATTTGAACAGTACGGGTTATCGCCTGCGCTTCGCGAACTTCAGCTAACGAGACAACCGCCTGGATCTGATCGACCGGTTCGCCGGCTTGATGCGAGCGCAACACTCTCCGCTCAGCGTCACGATTAGGATAGCCAACGTCGATTCTCATGATGAATCGATCCAGCTGACTCTCGGGTAGCACGTAAGTCCCCTCAAACTCAAATGGATTCTGCGTTGCAATCACCAAAAACGGATTCGGCATCGGATGCGATTTGCCGTCCACGCTCGCTTGCCGCTCACTCATCGCTTCGAGCATGGCACTCTGAGTTCGAGGTGGAGCTCGATTGATCTCGTCCCCCAATACGACGTTTGCAAATATCGGACCTTCATTGAACTTGAACACACCCTCATGGTAAATACTGCTGCCGATGATGTCCGTCGGAAGCAGATCCGGGGTGAATTGAACTCGAGTGAACTTGCCATCGATACTCTTGGCTAGTGCTTTGGCCACCAGCGTCTTTCCGACACCTGGCACGTCCTCCAAAAGGATATGCTCGCCCGCTAACAAGGCCACAATCGTTTTGCGTACAACTTCTATTTTGCCTAACACGACCGATTCCATATTGGTTTCAAGTCGCTTCAGAACGTTTTGTATCGAAGAATTCATTCAGTTGCTTTTCTTTGAATTGCTCGCGTTGGTTTTCCCGCAATAGAGTTATCGCGGAAATCCAGATCGCCAACAATGACCAGGATCAACGAAACAGGCGCCTACTCGGAAATGGTTCGGCTCAAACGCCCGTAAACTCCAGCAATTACCAAGGCCAAACCTATCAACCCGAATCCGTACCAAACCGTGACCGGCACCCCCCCAAACTCCAATGATGCAAACCAAGAATTGGCAAATGCACATAGAAAAATAAAGCCGAAGTAGACAAACGAAAACACCGCCAAAAGAATGAGCCCAACCCGAGCTCGACTCGCAATCGCTTTGGCGGACTCTTCCTCAATTCGATTTTCGGAATGCAACATTAGAAATATCTATTTGGAGAGTAGCCGGGATGAGTTTATGGGAAATGATAGTCATAATTGTAAGCTATTTTGACGTTTCCGACAAATTCGAAAAGAGCTCGTTTAAATGAGTGGGCACCGCACATCCTAAAACGGCCCGCTGGGCACGCGATCCATTGAAAAGCGGAACGGTATTGTGAACAACCAAAAACTTCGGCGCAACTAGGTGTTTAAGTGGTACCACAAATTTTCTATTTGCAGTGAGCGGCAAAGTGCTAGCCGCCGGCTCGCCCCCATGGCTGTAGAGGCTGTCTCGCGCTTCTCATGCAGTGCAAAGCAGCCAACGGTAGCTTGGGACCATTGTCCGGAGCGGAATCGAGATTAAGGTCGGGACAGATGGTCCCATCCTACGTAAGCTCCGAAGGCGAGATGCGGGAATCTTTTTCACCAACGCTCATTAGCTTTGCTCCCAAACGTATTCACCAACCAGACAAGCTGGTTGGGGTCTCAATCTCAGAAATTGCAGATCAAACTTCAAGCTTCAAACTTCAAGCTTCACTTCTTCTTCTTACCTTCAAACGTGCTCTTCTGTCGCAACAAATGGTGGTAGTGCTGCGCGAAACGGTGAGCTTCATCGCGAACGTATTGCAGCAGTCTCAATGCGAACGACTCGCGACCCAAACGGATCGGTTCGCTCTCGCCCGGCCGATAGATTTCCTCTTCTTTCTTGGCAAGCGAAACCATCACCGGCGGTTGGATGTCTTGGTCGCGAAATGCTGCTAGAGCTGCGTTCAATTGCCCCTTGCCCCCGTCGATCATCAGCAAATCAGGGAACGCATCCTGATCGTCGCTCAACTTACGAAAGCGACGCGAAATGACTTCATGGATGCTCCGGTAGTCATCAATCCCTTGAACCTCTTGAATGCGATAGCGACGGTAACCCGGTTTGAATGGCAACCCGTCCAGGAACTGAACGAGGGACGCAACCGTATTGGTACCTCCCAAATGCGCTATGTCTACCCCCTCTATCACTCGAGGTTCTTTGTCCATGCCTAGCACCTTCTTAAGCGCTCGCATTCCCTTCTTGGGATCGATGTAAAAGACTTCCGGCTGTGCATGCACATCGATCTCTCCTCGGTCTCCTAAGTTCTCTAACAGGGAGATCTCATCCCTCAACTTGGCTGCCTTTTCGAAGTCCAGTTTAGACGATGCTTCCAGCATCTCTTCTCGCATCTGCTTGAGCAGCTTATCGCTCCCTCCATCGAGGAACGTCTGCAATCTTTTAATGTCCCGTCGATAGTCTGCTTTGCTGATCCGTTTGTTGCAGGGGGCAGTGCATTGTTTGATCGAGGCTAGCAAACACGGACGAAACCATTCCCAACGCGGATCGTTCTCTTCGATGTCGAGCGAACAAGTTCGAAACTGAAAAACACGTTGCATCACCTGCAACGCACCTCGCAACTGGCCGGCGCTGGTAAAAGGCCCGTAGAGTTTAGCCCCCTTGGCCTTCGGGGTGCGTGTGACTTCGACTCGCGGGAAATCTTCATGGGTCGTAATCATCAAGTACGGAAAGGTCTTATCGTCTTTGAGATCCTTGTTGTATCGAGGCTGAATATCCTTAATCAGACGGCTCTCGGTCAGCAGCGCATCTACTTCGCTGCTGCAAAGCATGTAGTCGATGTCGGCTATCTCGTGTATCCAATCCGCAGTTCGTATCTCCTGGGCCGCAGCGGCTAAGAAATAGCTCCCCGCTCTAGATCGCAAGCTCTTTGCCTTGCCGACATAGATAACGACCCCTGACGAGTCCTTCATCAGGTAAACACCAGGGGAATGAGGAAACTCACGTGCCTTCTCGGCAGAGCGTCGGAAGCCTAGATTGCCACTGAGCAACGCATCGATGCGTTGTTGAATCTCCTGCGTTGGCTCGGCAAGATGCTCGTCCGTATCAACGACCGTAACTTCCAATTCGAGTTCGTCTTCTTCGTCCGTTTCGATCCGGTCGAACTCACTCATCGAGACCACTCCATGTTGATCGGAGTCACACCCGGCAGGTGCGACCTACGGTAGGCCGCACCTGCCGGGTGCGACTCATAGTCTCGAGCTATCGCAATTCTGTCAGCAAAGCAACTACTGCGGAAATCCTGGAAACCCACCCGCTCCACCAGGTAGTCCACCAGGAAATCCACCTGCTGGTGCGCCAGCACCCGCAGCTGATTTCGGTTCGATCAGCTCGGCAAGCGAAACTTTCAATTTTTTGTAGTCGGCTTCGCTGACCACATAGTACCAGTCAGCAAAACGCCCGTTGAGTTCGGCTATCTTTTTCTTGGCTTCCTTCAACTTCTCGTCTCGTTGATCTATCTTTCGCTTGTTCTCTTTCGTGATCTTTTCGCGAGCTGCTTCCAACTTTTCTTTCCATTCCTGTTCCGTCGGCTCTTGAGAGGCGTCAGCCTTGACAGGTTCGTCCGCTTTCTTTGCTTCCGGCGTTGGCTCCTGCGTTGGCGTTGGTTCTTGCGTTGGCGTTGGTTCTTGAGTGCTTACCAATCGAACTTTCGGAACGCTATCTACACCGGATAGCGATGCAGGCTTTTCTGGCGCAGGAGCGGGTGTTTCAACGGCTGCTGCCGGTTCTACTGGCTTCTCGGCAGTTGGCTCGGCCGGCGCTGGCTCTACTGCGCTTTCAGGCTTTGCTTCGTTGGTTGGCAACTCCGTTGCAGGCTCGGTCACAGGCAAATCGGTTGGCTTTAGTTTCATTCGCTCCAATGCCTTCAGTTCCTCAACCGTTTCAGGGAGTCGCTCTAACTCTGGTTGCGGAAACTTGGTCTCGTCCAGTCGAGTCGTGACCAACATAAATCGATTGATCGAAACCTCCTCTTCCTTTTTGCCTTCGGCAGTGGCGTCCGTCGAATCGACAGCGCTAATCTCAGCACCCGCCGCCCCGCCGAATCGCAGCAAGTACTGGACCCCATCCTTGAGCGTGACAATCAACTCACCGCTCTTAGAGTAAAAGTCGACCGTGTCGCCACCCTTTTGGTTTGGGTTGGGAAAGAATCCTCGGCGCTGCAGTGAATTGAGCGACTCTGGATTCTTTAGCAAATTGCTGTCCCCCTTTAAGTCTGCTGCAAGTCCAGCGGGCTTCTTGACCACATCCGCAATCTTCAAGTTATCTAACGTGCTCTTGATTTCATTCAACTTGGTTGCATTGAGTTGCTCATCAGGTGTTAGCGCCCGCAGGACCGCTGGCTCAGATTCATAGTTCGTAATTCGGAGAGGCTGCCACAGCCCGCTCGCTGTCGTGAAGATCAGGTCGGCTTCGTAATTGCGAGTCAAAGCAAGTCCCTGCTGTGTGGCGATGATTTGGTAATCTCGTACGCCCAACGTCTCAACGTCGTTACTGCTCAATTTGAGCAAGTCAGGCTCTATCCACTGCTTGAAATCAGTGCTCAGCGGTGCTGGGTCCAATTCAACAACGTAGATCACATCCTCCGAAGGAACACGCACGTATCTTTTTTTCTTATCGATTTCTTTGCCGATGATCAGGTCCGCGAGCATATCTCCTTTTTCATCGCGCATCTGGATGAGCATGCCAACCCCTTCGCCCCCTTTGTCTGCGTTCTGCTTGTTGGGTTCGACAACGCCGAAAAGTGTCTGCTCGGATTTCTTTTGGGTTGCAATGTCGATCACTTTGAGTCCGACAAACAAATTGGCGGCCTCGCTCATCTGCTTGCCCGCATCCGCAGGATAGCTCTCGTGCGACGGAATGGTCCAAAGTCCCACCTTCTTATCGCGAGCAACTTCGAAATCAACGTAGTCCTCCTTGGCGCTGTCGTATCGCAGAATCTTGAGCGAAGCGGCCGCGACGGGATCCGTAAACTTTTCGAAAAGAGCTTTGCTTATTCTATCTTCAATCTTCGTGTTCACGCGATTGCCGCTTGACGTGATCCACGCCAAGAGCGCAACAACGCCAACCACGGCAGCCAACGACCCGGTCTTTGTTCCCTCTGTCACTTTTTTATCTCTCCGATATCTACGCTTGATTTATGTATTGTGTGTTTGTTCTGTATTCGAGCCGCAGACGCTTGCTGCTTTCGAAATCGATGCAAAGGACTTCCCTATTTTGACTAACGAAGCCGGCTTTTGGAAATTCCGTCACGTTCTCGCAATCGACGAGACACCATCACAATGATCCCAACCAACAATGGTGGAATTGGTGGAACGAAGACCGCGAGCAGCTTGTAGTTGTTTTGGATCTTTCCAATCGCATCATCGGATTGTCGACGGGCCTCGCGAATACCTTGATCACGAGTCCTTTCCAACCGATCTTTTTCCACTTGGAACTTCTTGGTCATCTGCATCTTTTTGATCTGGTTGTACTGCATCTTTTCTTGAAGCTTTTTGATGCTTTCAGGATCGACAGCGCCCATATCTTGAAGCTTTTTGATTTGTTCAGAAAGGTCTCTGTCTGACTTTGCGATTTCATCCTCGACTTCGGCGACCGCTTTGTCGTAGTCGCTTTGGAACTCCGTTCGTTTAATCGCTTCTTCTTTGCGAGCTTCGTCTGCTTTGAGTTCTACCAACTTGAGCGTGCTATAAGTTGGGATGTGTCGTCGAATTTGAGGGTAACGCGTTTCGCCTACAAGCACGTCGATCGCATTCAAAACGAATGTGATATTTTGGAATTGGAAATTGATATCTTCTAGCATCGGCGGTCGGTTGCGGATTTCGACGAACGTTCTAGAAATGCAATCGATGTCGGTCACATAGACCACTTTGATCGGACGCTTGGCAGCACCCTCAGTGGCCTCTTCTTTGCCCTCGATCAACGCAGCGAGGATCTGTTCTCCTTGTGTAGCACCGCGTCGCAGTTGGTACATGGTCGCTCTGCTAAGTCCCTTTTGGGTAACCCCCTCGATGTCGGCCTTGGGCATCGTGCCTGCAATCTGCCCAGTCTTAACTAAAGGTGTGAACTTAAGATCGCTATCTTTGGCCGGAACCACAACGCCTGCATAAAGAAACATGAGTTCGCGCAGGCCTTTGGTGATTTCGCTTTCGTCGCTGAGCGCGTTGGACGCACCAGGTGCTTCCTCGCGGGCGAAGATCCAAAGATCAGAAGCTTCGGAAGTTTCCGCTAGGATCGGGTATGGGTTGTACTCTTGCCAGCAGATGTCCGGCGTAAAGAGCCCCGTCATTCCCATCCGACCTGGGATTTCTATACCTAGTGCTCGCCACAGTGGGTTGATGTTGCCTTTGGGTTGTTGGCCACCTCCGCCCATCATTCCCATCATGCCACCACCCTGTTGCTTTTGATCACCCGTTCCAGGAATGGGATCAAGAGCAACAATTGGGTCTTCGAAGATCGCTGTTGGAACACCCGCCACGACAGCATTGGTGAAGTTGACCATTTCTTCTGGTCCCATCGAGGACGGCTGCACGGCAAACAACACGTCATATTTTTCTATATCGATAGGCGAAGCTGCATTTACGTCGATCACTTCGTACTGCTTGGCTAGTTCCTCAACAATAGGCTGCTGAGGTTGCGATTGGAATGAACGCATGTCCATTCCACCCATCAACTTCGCATCGGTCTTGAGGATCCCAAGCTTCTTTCGAGTTGGCTTCGCGACGGTCGTCAACGACCGAGCCAATTCATATTCCACGGGCACACCTGGCTCGAAGAACGGAATAACTACTTTTTGCAGTCCACTTCGAAAGGCAGCGCCGAGCAAAACGGGTTGGTCGGAATAAGCACCTCGTTCACGAACGCGAATCATCTGCGGAACAATGCCATACTGTTGCTCAGCCATCTTTTCTTCGTCGCTCGACGGTACGATCGAGTCGTAGATTCGAACTTGCATCGATACCCCAGCGGAGTTTGCAGTGGATTCGAATTCCTTCAGCAACGAAACAATTTGATACTTGATCTTGGCGTATTGCTCTGGCACTTCATCGGAAATATAAGCGTCGACCACAATGTCTCGGTCTTTGCCCAAAGTGCGAATCATTTCAGCGGTAACTGGCGAGAGCGAACTGACCTTCATCTCCGTCGCATCGAGTCGCAAAAGATCCCGGTTTCGAAAGAACATACTGCCGGCAAAAGCAAGCACACCCAGCAAAACGATGCGGGCCAAAAAGTGAGCGAGTTTGGTATTCCCATCGCGTCCTCCACTCCAATGCCGCTTACCGATCAACACCATGCACAGATAAACACCGAAGACGGCAACCAAGAGGAAGTAGGACATGCTCGAAAGGCTTAGCACCCCTCGACCAAAGTCGTCGAACCGCTCTTGAATGCTGAAGTTCTTGATCTCGCGAGCGAGCGTGCGATTGGCGATCGTGTCCGCCTTGAAAGCGAATGCCAACGGTGCATTAAACAGTGCTCCTAAAATGAAACCGACGGTCAAGTTGCTGGTTAGAAACGAAGCGACCATCCCGATCGAGATCATTGCTAGCCCAATGAACCAGTAACCGATGTAGTTGGTAAAGAAGAGCCCTGTATCGATCTCACCTTGGGTCAACAGAGCCAACACGATGAAGGTCGACAACTGCGAAAAGAGAAGCGAAACGGTATAGATTGCGGAGGCTGCCACGTACTTGCCCGCAACAATGTCGAAGTCGTCAGCGGGGAGAGTCAACAGTAACTCGTCCGTACCTTGGCGTTTCTCTTCCGCCCAAATGCTCATCGTGATGGCGGGGATGAAGAACATCATGATGTACGTGAACCACTTGTTCAATTGGCCAAGCGTGCCGAGATTCGAACTAAAGAATTCGTGAGGCCAAAAGGCGGCCATGCTTGTCAGCAATACGAACAAGCACAAAAAGACATAGCCTGTCGGGTTCGAAAAATAGCCGTAGAAGTTCCGCTTGAGCACGGCGTAGGCGACACGTCGCCCGCGAGCAAGCAGAACCACCAACGCCAACATAACAGCCAAAAAAACTAGGTCGAGCACTAACAGCTTGATCAATGCGGTGAGAACTAACTCCACTTGCGGTATTCCTTAATCACAAATTCGTTGATTGGTTACGTTTGAATCTCGCGTCTACAACCTTGGTTGGAAACGCTCGTTGGATTGAATTAAACCGCGGCGCCGGTAAGTTTATGGAACGCGGAGGAGAGGTCGCCTTTGACATGCTTGAGCTCATCAACTGTCCCCTCGAAGACTTTGCGCCCTTCGTTGATCATGATGACCCGAGAAGCCATCGCTTCGACCTCTTGCAAGATGTGCGTCGACAGCAAAATCGTTTTTGTCTCGCCGAGCTTCTTCATCGTGTTTCGCACTTCGCGAATCTGATTGGGGTCGAGACCCGCGGTCGGTTCGTCGAGAATCAGCACTTCGGGTTCGTGGAGCAGCGCCTGAGCCATTCCAACACGTTGCCGAAAACCTTTCGAAAGCTTGCTGATCGCCTTGTGAACGACCGACTTAAGGTCGCAAAGCTCGATGACCGCTTCGACGCGTGTTTTCTTGTACGCGGAGGCCATGCCGCGTGCGTCGGCGAAAAAATTGAGCAAGCTGTGCGGAGTCATGTCCGGGTACAGCGGACCGTTTTCCGGTAGGTATCCCAGCCGAATGGAGCCTGCAATCCGGTCGGAAAACATGTCGTGACCTGCAATGCGAGCGATCCCTTCGCTCGGAGCAAGGTATCCGGTCAGCATCTTCATGGTCGTGCTTTTACCCGCACCGTTGGGGCCCAAGAAAGCGACCAATTCACCTTTGCTCACTTTGAACGACACGCCTCGGGCGGCCGCGAATGGTCCATAAAACTTAGACAACCCATCCGCTTCGATCATCACTGTTGAGTTTGCACTTGGTTCAGCCATATTACGTCAACTGTTGAATCTTTGGGGGAACGAATCCTGTGGCGGACGAACAATGCCCTGCACAGGCCAAACGCGAGTATACCGCGCACCGACCGTCCAACAACGCATCTTTCACGTTCCGGCAACGGATAGCGGTTAGGTAAAGGGTTCCGGTGCCTACGCACTCACGCGATTAGAAGTTCATCGCAGGCTAGGAAAAGCGTCCGCAAGTGGCACTCCACGTCGTTTTATCATCGTGGGCTTTCTCTCCG
>JBBRGW010000045.1:0-14415 GCA_038223525.1 Pirellulales bacterium | reverse complement strand
TCCTTTCAGACAGCGAGGTCAGGACCCATTTGGACGCGATCGATGCATACGAGTCTCTATGCGGAAAGTAATCAGCTTGCTAAGTTTCTTCGATCCATTTGTTGCAGCTCTCTTTGCGGTGGTCTTGGTTGCCTCGTTGTTTCCCTGTTCGGGTAGAGCGGCAGTTTTGTTCGATTATGCTGCGGATTTTGGAATCGTACTGCTCTTTTTTTTGCATGGAGCCAAACTCTCGAGGAAAGCGATTCTGGGGGGAATTCTCCATTGGCGGCTTCACCTCGCGACGCTAATACTGACGTTCGGTTTGTTTCCTGTGCTAGGGCTACTGTTGATTCGACTGCCAGGGCTCGATCCAGGCTTGTCAGCCGGATTGCTGTACCTGACGTTACTCCCGTCCACAGTGCAGTCGTCGATAGCATTTACATCGATTGCGGGAGGGAATGTTCCCGCCGCCGTATGTGGGGCAACGCTTTCCAATGTGCTCGGAATTTTCCTGACTCCCTTGCTGGTTGCCACGTTGATGCAGGTGCCTGGCTCACAAGCTCAGATTTCATTGGATTCGGTAAAGAACATTGCTCTGCAATTGCTGTTGCCATTTGTAGTTGGACACTGTGTGGGACCGTGGCTGGCTGGCATTTTGAGTCGGCACAAATCGCTGGTTGGACGCGTCGATCGGGGGACGGTTCTTCTGGTGGTTTACACAGCTTTTAGCGCATCGATCGTCGGGGGTTTGTGGTCCCGACTGTCGTTCCAGGCTCTGGCCGGGATCGTGCTGATCAGCTGTGGCTTATTGGCTTTCGTAATGATGGTTTGCAAAATTCTCGCGGATTGCCTCGCATTGAAACGAGAGGATTCAATCGTCCTTTTTTTTTGCGGATCCAAGAAGAGCTTGGCAACAGGCGTTCCGATGGCAGGAACACTTTTTTCAGCGACTGAGGTGGGGCTGATCATCCTGCCGCTGATGATTTTCCATCAGATTCAATTGATTGTGTGCGCAGTGATTGCGAGACGATTGGCCAAGCAATCCGCCAGCGACTCGCTTTAAAAGTTCGATTCCCGAATCCATGTTTTCCGCGGTAGCGGAAAGAGCCAAGCGTTTCGAAAATGGATTGCCTGCTATGCCGACTGGAAATTATTGAATTTTCAGGTTAAAAAACCTGGACCTAGATGCTGTCCAATGCATACGATACGTCCGTGCATGCGAGAAGGATTCTCTGGACAAATCAAGTAACATAGACATTAGGTCGCATCGGAATTTTTACTCCTGCTTGATTTTTCACAGCAATGAATACTGCACAAAAACCCGCGTCTGACATTGGTTGGCTGTTGGCTAGCCCAACCTTTCACGCTGTTCTCGGAGTTCTGATTTTGTTGGCTGTGTGTTGGATCGTTGTTTATGTCATGGCAAGATGGCGCGAATCCAACACCCAGGACGTGCCGCTAGACGAAGTAGTGCGAAAGAATTTCGAGGAAATGCGGAGTGGAGGTGACATCAGCGACGCCGAATTCCGAAAACTTACTACGTTGTTAGAAGAGAAGCCTCGTCGGACTTCTTTGACAAAGGAGAATTAAACTAACGGCTCTTTGGCACTACAGTGAACCATAACAATGGCACATCAAAAAGTTTATGAACGTGTCGCTGGAGTGTGTTAGACTTGAATACATGAGATAGATTCCATTCGGCCTGGGAGGCCGAACTCGCAAGGGCCCAATGCTCTTGCAAACCTGAAACCACAATCGGCTCGAAACTGCGGACAAGGATGCCCGGTTCGAATCCAATTGCCTCTTAGCTCTCAAGGCATTTTGGGTCAACCAATCGAGCTTCCACATAAAAAATGTCCAACCCGCAGCCAATCCTATGCGTCCGGAAGTTTTCTCCCTCGCAAAGTGTTTGGCAAATACGATCAAGGAGTCGAGAATGCCCTCAAGTAAGGATGTCATGGCGAGTCGCCGAAATAGCACGGGAGGCGGCAGCAGCGGCAGCACCACCAAAAAGAACGCGTTTTGTTCGTTCTGTCGAAAAAGCTACCGCGATGTCGGGCCGCTCGTGGAGGGCCCAGGGGATGTCTACATTTGCGGTGAATGCATTGAACTTTGCCAGTCTATCCTGGATCAAGAGCAACGACGACGACCTTCGTCGAAAAAGCTCTTCAGTGAAACCCCCACTCCACGTGATATCGTCGAACATCTCGATCAATATGTCATCGGCCAAGTTCCTACCAAGCGGGCTTTGGCAGTCGCTGTTCACAATCATTACAAGCGATTGACTGCGGGTTGGAATGGCTCGGAAATTGAGATTGAGAAGTCGAATATATTGTTGGTCGGTCCGACTGGCAGCGGAAAGACGTTGATGGCTAGGACTTTGGCCAAAATGCTCAACGTCCCGTTTGCTATAGGCGATGCAACGACATTGACCGAAGCTGGCTATGTCGGCGAGGACGTCGAGAACTTGCTGTTAAAACTCCTCCATGCTGCTGACTTCGATATCGAAGCCGCGCAAAGAGGTATTCTTTACATCGACGAAATCGACAAGATTGGAAAGACTAGCCAAAACGTTTCTATCACCCGAGACGTTTCAGGCGAAGGGGTCCAGCAAGCACTTCTAAAAATGCTTGAGGGCACAGTCGCAAACGTACCACCGCAAGGCGGACGCAAGCATCCAGAGCAGCAGTACATCCAATTGGATACGACGAACATCCTTTTCATCTGCGGTGGTACTTTTGTCGGCATCGACGACATCATTCGCAAAAGACTTGGCAAGAAATCGCTCGGTTTCGGACCAGGATCCAATACACGAGAAGAGGGTGATGTGGCTTCGTTGCTCGCGCAGGTGCAATCGGACGACATCCTCGAATTCGGCATGATTCCAGAATTGGTTGGTCGGTTACCGGTTGTTACATCCCTTTTGCCACTTGATGTTGCGGGATTGATCAAGGTCCTCAGCGAGCCAAAGAATGCACTTTTGAAGCAGTACCAAGCTCTCTTCGGCATGGAAAATTGCGAGCTGCATTTGACGGAAGCCGCACTGAAAGGTGTTGCTCAAAAAGCTCACATCAAGAATGTGGGCGCTCGGGGGCTTCGCGGCATCATCGAAGACGTGATGATGGACATCATGTTCGAACTGCCTGATCAAGAGGCTGGCACAATCTACACCATCGATGTCGATGCGACGGATGGGAAATTGCGTCACTACAAGAGCGTCCCGCAACGCAAAGAAAGCGCTTAATACCATTGCCTTGCCTCTCCCCTCGCCCCCCCCTTTCGTCCCCGTGCGGGAGATGGGGTGAGGGCATCGCTGTGAAGCACTAGGAAACCGTGTCAACGATGCAAAGGTCACTCTCGGCAAGAATGACCTACGGTAGGGTCGCACCTGCTGGTTGCGGCTTGGAAGCAAGATCCATGTTTTAGTTGACTTACAGCTCAGGGTTCCATTGCGGATATTTCTCAAGCTGCTGCTTCAATGCCAACCGAGCGCGATTCAAACGAGACCGAACCGTCCCAATCGAAATTTGAAGGACTTCGGCAATTTCCTCATAAGCCAAATCCTCCATTTCGCGCAGCACCAAAATGGATCGATGATCCTCAGACAAAATAGCTAAGGCTTGGTGAACCAAACCAACGTCCTCAGAACGAGCCATCTGAGAGTCTGGCGCCTCTACTTTGGATTTGGGCTCGGCCCCTGAAATTTCTCTGCTTTCTTCAAGCGATAGATGACCGCGATGGCGTCTCCGCCGCGCCAAAGCAAAGTTGAATGCAATTCGGTAAAGCCAGGTAAAAAATCGGCTGTTTTGCTGGAATGTATCCAGCTTGAGATAGGCTTGGATAAAGGCTTCTTGAACGACGTCTTCCGCTTCATCGGTGCTACCTACGACGCTGATCATAGCCGTGTACAAGCGATCTTGATATCGGTTTACCAAGATCTCAAAGCTGGAGCTTTTGCCGGCAAGTGCGGACTGAATCAGTTCTTCTTCGTCGTTCACACTCGCCTACAAAACGGGAAAGAGAAGCACTCGGGCGCGGGATACAAGGGTCAATAGTCCAGGCTATTCAATGGTGAGTAGGAAGAGGGGATTTGTCAAACCTTACTCGTACCTAAGGGCATCGATGGGGTCGAGCCTACTTGCTCGCCAAGCAGGGTAAAATCCGAATCCGATTCCTACTGCAGCGGAGAACACCAGACTGCCGATCGCAGCGGTTTGGCTAATGATGATCGGCCAATCTCTACCGGACGATATAGCGTTGATAGCTAGCGTGAGCGAAACGGATCCAAGTACGCCTAGCAAAACACCGATCGCACCGCCGATAACTGACAACACCATCGATTCGACTAGAAACTGCATCAGGATGTCTCGCGGCCGCGCTCCAACTGCCATTCGAATCCCAATTTCGCGAGTTCGTTCGGTGACCGAAACCAACATGATATTCATGATTCCAACCCCACCGACAACCAGGGAAATACCGGCGATCGATGCGAGCATTGCCGTTAACGTGCCGGTCACGAGGCTAAAGGCGCCAGCGATTTCGGTGGTGTTGGCAACTTGGAAGTCCGGTTGTTGACCTAGACCAATACGGTGACGATCCATCATCAACGCCTCGATTTCTTGTTGCGCCTGCGTCATCAATTCCGTGCTTCTGGCGGAAATGAGCGCGACATCCACGTTGTTGAAATTGCTCCCTTGCAGTCTTTTGCGGACCGTTGTGTAGGGCATTAAGACGACGTCGTCCTGGTCATCACCAACAATATTGGCTCCCTTGCTAGCCATCACGCCTACGATTTCAAACGGAATGTTTTTGATTCGAACGCTCTGGCCGATGGGGTTAGCGGTTTGAAACAGTTTTTTGACAACCGTTTGGCCGACGACACATACCTTGTTGGAGTTATTGATATCCCCCTCGGAGAAGAACGACCCCAATCGCATTTGCCAATTGCGAACGAGCAGGTAATCCGCTCCAACTCCGAGCAAACTGTTGGGTCGGCAGTTATTGTTTCCTGAAACCACTTGTCCGGTCGCACCCACGATCGGAGTGGCGGCAAGAACGCTCGGGCATTCCCGTCCGACCGCAAGAACGTCAGCGGCTGTGATGGACGGGATTTGAGCCGCTCTGCCCCCTCGGCGGTTCCCCTGCTGGAGTACGATTACATTGGTCCCCAAATTGGTAAACTCGCCTTGGACCAATTCGCTAGCCGACGTACCAATCGAAACCATGGCCGTCACAGCCGCAATCCCGATAACTACCCCCAGAATGGTGAGGCCGGCTCGCAGCTTGTTTTTTGCAAGCGCCCGCATTGCAATTCGAAATGTATTGAGAAATGACATGCGGGGGACATCGGGCGGTGGCCCGAACCATGTTTGTTTAGATGGAAAACGTTTCGTCGGCCAAGGAAAGCGCCTGTGAACTCATTCTAACCCGGCTCCAGAGCAAATTGCCGTTGCAATAGTTGAAAAAGAAGTTAACATTTCCGCTCCAATAGTAAAAATCTAGGCCTCCCGGACTTCCTGAGGTCGTTGTTGCAAGCAGATGTGAGTTGCTCTTTACATGACCGTTACAAAAGAACGAAAACAAGAAATTATCGGCCAATTCCGCACTCATGACGGCGACAATGGTTCGCCGGACGTGCAGATTGCGATGTTGACAGAACGAATCAATGGAATGACTCAGCACATGCGTGGAGCGGTGCGAGACTATTCGAGCAGGCGCGGTTTGCTTCGAATGGTTAGCAAGCGAAGATCGCTACTGGACTACGTTCGCAAGCACGATCCGCAGCGGTATTTGGATTTGATTGGCAAGTTGAATATCCGCAAGTAGTTGTTTAGATTCTTGGGCTGGTTCGCGTGAACCAGCCCTTGGCATTTGTCGCTCATGAAGTTCGTCGGTTGTGTATTGAATTCTTGCGTGCGTGCGCATCGCTCAAGATTTGTCATTGTTGGATGTGGTTTAGCCCACATAAAACTCCCATCGCTTTGTCCGCCGTGGGTAGGCGTGTTGGTAGTCGGTGAGGCCAATGTGTGGCCTCTATTGTCATCTCTTTTTTGTCGTTCTCTTACAAGTTCTCGGCGATCGGATTGTTGGTCGTCATGATGCGAATGGGTCGCCATTCTCATCCCTTGCGATTATCGGCGGAACATGCCGCACAGCCCAGAACTGCTGTTTTGAATGTAGATTTTTGAAGGAAATATTGTAGTGAAAATTCGAGTAGAAAAGAAAATCGGCGATTCTGTCCTGGCATTTGAAACAGGGCAATTGGCCAAACAAGCAACTTCCTGTGTGCTCTGTCAGTATGGCGATACCGTCGTGCTCAATGCAGTTTCAACGGGCCCCTCACGTCCAGGTACGGACTTCTTCCCGTTGACTTGCGATTACCGCGAACGTTTTGCGGCCGCTGGTAAATTCCCAGGCGGATTCCTCAAGCGAGAGACACGCCCAACGACCAAGGAAACGTTGACGAGTCGATTGATCGACCGCCCAATAAGACCTTTGTTTCCTGAAGGATTTCGAGATGAAGTCCAAGTTCAGTCGATCGTCTTGAGCAGCGATGTTCAAAACGATGCGGACGTTTTGGGAATGAACGGCGGCGCTTGTGCGCTGTTCATCAGTTCACTTCCTTTCACCGGTCCGATTGCAGCAACGCGAGTAGGTCGTATCGAAGGACGTTTTATTGCGTTTCCAACGCATGCTCAACTCGAGGAGAGCGACCTGGACATGATCGTCTCGGCCAATGAACGAGAAGTCGTCATGGTCGAAGGCTTTGCTCAGGAAATTCCTGAAGCCGAAATGCTGGATGCGATCAAATTTGCTCACGGAATTTGCCGCGAAATCATTGGCTTGCAAAAAGAATTGTTCGACAAGATCCAGCCCACTAAGACTCAGTTCCCGATTCCAGATGATACCGAACTTGTCGGACGCCTCACATCGACGTATTACGATCGATTCAAGGCTGCCAAGCAAACCGAGGGGAAACAAGCTCGCAACGACGCTTGCAATTCGCTTCGTGAGACCGTTTTGGCTGAGATCATTCCTGACTCTCAAGCAGTGGGTGCGATAACTAAGGATACTTTGTATCGCGCTTGGCATACGCTGGAGAACCGAGTCGTTAGGGATTCGATCTTGGCAGGTACACGCGCCGATGGCCGCGACAGCACCAGTCTCCGTGCCATCCACTGCGAATCGGATTTGCTTCCTCGCACACACGGCACTGCTTTGTTTCAACGAGGCGAGACACAAGCGTTCGTCACTGTGACACTAGGTACCCCTCGCGATGAGCAACGTGTCGATGGACTGGTC
The DNA here is from genome assembly GCA_038223525.1 of Pirellulales bacterium. Classification (GTDB taxonomy): domain Bacteria; phylum Planctomycetota; class Planctomycetia; order Pirellulales; family Pirellulaceae; genus JBKCUI01. The sequence goes on along the minus strand of JBBRGW010000045.1, from coordinate 7,134 downwards.
GAAGAGTACAGCAAGAAGTTCATGCTGGACTACAACTTCCCATCGTTCTCAGTCGGCGAATGCCGCCCAATCCGAGCGCCAGGTCGACGTGAAATCGGACATGGAATGCTCGCCGAGCGATCGCTCGAGCCAGTGTTGCCGGATCCAGATGACTTCCCGTACACGATCCGTTTGATCAGCGATATCCTCGAGAGCAATGGTTCATCATCGATGGCCAGCGTTTGCGGCGGTTGCTTGGCTCTGATGGCTGCTGGCGTGCCGATCACCAATCCTGTGGCTGGCATCAGCATTGGCCTGGTTCGCGAACGCGATTCGTATGTTTTGTTGACCGATATCCTCGGAGACGAAGATCACCACGGCGACATGGACTTCAAAATCTCGGGCACGCAAAACGGTATCACCGGTATCCAACTCGATCTCAAGATCGATGGCATCAGCGAAGAGATCATTCGCGCTGCACTCAAGCAAGCGAAAGAAGCAAGGATGGAAATCCTTCGCAAAATGCTAACCTGCATGCCACGTCCTCGCAGCGAGATCAGCCGCTATGCACCAAGGCTCTTGCGAACCAAGATCGATCCTGAAAAGATTGGCGCATTGATCGGTCCCGGCGGAAAGAACATTCGTTCGATCCAAGAAGATACGGGCGCGACTATCGACGTGGATGACGAAGGAAATGTGACCGTCTCCAGCGGCGACGCCGATTCGGCACGTACTGCATTGGGCCGCGTCGAAGCATGCACAGCAACCGTCCAGATCGGAAAGATCTATGACGGTACTGTTTCCAGCGTTCGCGATTTCGGTGCGTTCGTAGAGATTCTGCCTGGAAAAGATGGCCTTTGCCATATCAGCGAACTCTCCAGTGGTTACGTTGCAAGCGTGGATGCTGTTTGCAAGGTAGGCGATACGATGAAGGTGATCGTGATCGACATCGACGACCATGATCGCGTGAAGCTCTCACGACGACGCGCTCTCGAAGAGCTCGGAATCGAAGATGAGTTTGCGAGCGCCGAAGGAGGCGAAGAAGGAGAGCCAGGCGAAGAAGGAGAAGTCGATCCTGACCGTCCGTTCGAAGAACGTGGCGATCGCCCTGAACGCGCATCCTCCGGTGGTGCAGGTGGCGGCGGACGCGGTCGATCCGGTGGCGGCGGTGGCGGTGGCGGTGGCGGATTCCGAGGTCGCAGCAGTGGTGGCGGCGGCGGAGGAGGAGGTCGCAGCGGTGGCGGCGGAGGCAGAGGCCGCAGCGGCGGCGGCGGCGGCGGCGGCGGCGGCGGTCGTCGCTAAATTCCCTTAAACCCATTTGGTAAAACAAAAAAAGGGCCTATCGAACTAATCGATACGCCCTTTTTCGTTTTCATCGTCGCCTTTCGCTCCGCGAAAGTAGCGAATGCTTGCGTCACTTCCGCAGACCAACGGCGTCAGTGACCACTCCCTATTCACCAATTGCTTAGTAAGGACTCGATGCGCCCGTGTCTGGATTGCCAACCATATGGAAGTGGTTGTGGTCGATATAGAGAACTTCGACGCTCTCCTTATCATCCAGCGTGTAAGGCACTGGCCAACCGTTGATGGTTCGCTCTTCGAAGTAGACCGTGCACTTGTAGTGTGCATGGTGCAACTGAGCAAATCCGATCAATGGAATGAACCGTGGATCGTCAATGTAGTCCGCAATCTTTTCTTTCACGATGCGAACGCGGTTGCGCTGCTTTTCGTATAGGAGAGGAATTCCACCTCGGATCGGACGCGCCTTTTCCAAAGCGTGCACGACTTCGTCGTCGCTCGGCGGATCGATGGCAGCAATGGGACCACCAGCGGTCAACGGACCCATAATAGGGACTCGTGCGTATCGCTCATGAACGTGAAATTGTATTTCCTCGTTGTCTTGCAGATACGGGCTAATCGGAATCGGAACACCGAGTGGCCCGAGTGCGATGTTGGAAAGGTTGACACAGCCGGTCTGCGCGCCAACCGTAGCAATTAGTAATAAGGCAGTGATTCGTTGGAAACGCTTACAGGACATCGGTAAAACCCTTCTCGTGTCGGAGACGACGACTCGTCGAACAATGGTGTTTTCGGCTATCTCCTGTTAAGACTTGCGGGTTTTTCCGTCTGCAACGAAAATTCCTTTTGAATGGAGTGCAGGCATTTCCAATTCCCATGCGAGACTTGCCAGAATCCGATCGCTCCAATAAGTTCTATTCGACCACCAGTAACCTGTGTTTTCCTTACTTAAACAACCATACCGAAGCTAATCACGAATGCCTCAACTCTCGCATATGGTCTACTTCACGCTCCAAGACGATTCGGACGCAAAAAAATTGGAGCTCATCAATGCTTGCAAAAAATACTTAGTGAACCATCCTGGCGTTGTGTACTTTTCCGTTGGTTCGCTCAATAAAGAGCTAGCTCGCCCCGTTAACGATCGAGGCTACCACGTGACCATTAACGTTGTCTTCGACAGCATTGACTCTCACAACCTGTACCAAGTAGCACCGAGGCATTTGGAGTTCATCGCCGAGCAAAAGGCGAATTGGAAACAAGTGCGTATTTTTGATTCCGACCTTGTTTAGTAGTCCGAAGCATGCCAACCGTACTAGATCGAATCGTCGCAAACAAGCGACAGGAAATTGCGTTCGCCAAGACTCGACGCGATTTGCAATCCCTCATCGAAGGCGCTTTGCACGGCCCCGAAATTCGCGATTTTTTGCTTGCATTGCGAGGGCATGAATATGTCCGATTGATCGCCGAGGTAAAGCGAGCGAGTCCCTCGAAAGGGATGATACGCCCTCAATTTGACGCAACTGAAATCGCGCTGGCTTATGAGGCAGGCGGAGCGGCCGCGATCAGTGTGCTAACGGACGAGCCGTTCTTTCAAGGACGCCTGGACTATTTGACATCGATTCGAAACAAAGTCGCGATCCCAGTCCTTCGCAAGGATTTTATTCTCGACGATTACCAAGTCTACGAAGCGCGCGTGGCAGGGGCGGACGCAGTCCTTTTGATTGCCGAATGCCTAGAAGGGGACGAACTGAAACGACTGTACGATCTGGTACAAGGTTTGGGGATGACAGCATTGATCGAGCTCTATCATCCAGAGCATTTGGAGCGGGTCCTCGCCACCGGAACAAAATTGGTGGGCGTGAACAATAGGGACTTGCATACTTTCTCTGTCGAACTAGATCACGTGATTCAATTGCGCAAGGATATCCCTGACGAGATCACGGTTGTTGCTGAGAGCGGGATTTTCACAGCCGCAGACGTTGAGCTGATCCATTTGGCCAACATCCAAGCGATGCTGGTAGGGGAGTCCTTGATGCGGCAAGCAGACATACGTCAAGCGACCATTAATCTGCTAAGCCCGTCACTTTAGCTAAGCCCGTCACTTTAGCCCGTGGCGGTCGCTGCTTGCGTCCGACCGACTCTCAAACCCTCTTGCGATAAAGCTCGATCTCATACGGCCCCAAAAACATAAGCATCAAAGCGCCGTCGCCAGCATAATCACGAAATACTTCTTGCAAGAAATGGTGCTCGCCCGGCCATGGGTAAGCGAAGACAAGCGAATAATCGTCTAACTCGAGGTCATGTTGCTCGTAAGCGTTTGCAACCTGATGGAATAAAGAAGCATGATTGGATTGGGAACCTGCAAGACGTTCGCTACCACGAGGTAGGAAATTGCCATGTAGTATCTCTCCTTTTAATCGATTGCGGGCGAGAAAACGATTGGCTTGATCGACCAAAAACGACTCCGCTTCGATTCCGATCGACTCCCAACCGAGTTGTGAGGCAAGGCCAGTGACGATTCCGAACCCGCAGCCCCATTCGCAAAATGTATTTCCGTTAGCGATCTTGCTTTCCGTAAGTTGCGACAACGCTCTCCAAACGTCCCGGAAATCGCACGCTACATATTGTTCAATGGGCTTCTTAGTCCATTGGTCCCAATAGGCTTGCAAAATTTGATCCGCATCGTCCAAAATTTGCTGAGTTGCTTGTGGGATTTCGGCCGAATCATCCCAGTCGAAATCGAGGCGTTCCAATTGAGGAAATTCTTTAGTCTTTGGTCGTTTCATTATGGTTGGAGTTGTTCCAAGAATTTCTTTCCGGCGACCCAAAACGATTCGGGCCATGGGTTCCTCTAAATCATGTAAGACCAATCCGTGCGTTGCTCGCGTGCAATCGCTCGGTTAGGGCAATGTTGGCACTGGATATTCCCAAGCAATGAGTAACCCTTGATCATTGCAATTTGCGTGCTTGCCCAAACTTCAGACTCTTCCCGAAACACATTCTCTTCCCCGACGAGTTGGATGATACCGACGTTTTTTAGGGTCCGAGCCATCGACTCCTTGATGCCGGAGATGATGATGACGACCTTGCGTTGATGCATTCTCTCGATGAACCTTTGGAGCACATCCATACAAACGGCATCGGGATTGTTTACCCGTTTCAATCGCAAGACGATGACCTTCAGGCTCTCAGGAACTTTTTCGCGTATCGAATCGAGTTGCTTCTCCAACTCCGGCGCACACCCAAAGAACATTTCCCCCTCAAAGTTATAAACTCGCATGTATGAGCAAGGGATGTCCGATGATACGACTTCACGGATCACTCGATCGCTGGTAACGGTCAGTTCGTTCATCTTGATCTTGGCAGCGGCAGGAACATAAAAAGCGAACGAAAGGAAAACACCAATTAAGATGCAAAACTCCACCGAGATCAGAATCGACGAAAGTGCGGTTGCGATTAAAATCCAGCGGTCGAACTTCGTGGCTCGCAGATAGTAGCCCAAAGTTTTGAGTTCGTTCATCCTAGCGGCTGTTAGAATTAGGACTCCCGCCAATGCAGCTTTGGGGATGTACTGGGCAAATGGCGCAAGCACCAAAATGGTTGCAGCAACTCCTAAGGCGCTAATGACACCCGACCACTGGGTCGCTGCACCGGCAGAGTGGTTGATATAGGACCTCGTCAAAGATCCGGAACCGGGAAAGCAACGGAAGAAACTTCCAGCAATGTTTGCGAGCCCCTCGCTGAGGCATTGCTGATTCATATCCAATTTTTGGCCGGTTTTCGATGCGATAGATTTGGCCATCGCCATTGCCTCAAGTAGTCCCAGGAATGCGATCGCGGCAGCGCTGCTTGACAAATTTCTGGCTAGCTCCCAATCGATGATGGGGATTTCAAAGGACGGGAGACTTCGGGGTACGGAGGGTTGTAACAAAACGCCTGATTGCTTGGTTGGATCTAAAACAACGAGCGTCACTGCGGCAACAGCAATCGCGAGCAACAATTCGGGCAGTCCAAGCTTATAGCGTCGGTTAACTTGTCGAATGGAAATAGCAATCACGATTGTCAAAACAGCGATGCCCACCGTTTGCGGGTGAACAACGCCTCCCTCGGTCAGGTCACTCCAAAAGCGAACCAAAAAGTGATCTGTTTTCTTTGCTGTTCCAGCGAACTTAAAAACGTTCTTCAATTGGTCGAGAAAGAGAAGAACGGAAGCACCCAGTGTGAAGCCGACAATGACCGAATGAGAAATGAACCGAGACAAATCACCAAAGTTCAGCAACGCAATGCTCGTTTGAATCAATCCGATCAACAATGCCATCATGATGGCGCCCGAAACCCGTTGCTCCTCAGGAACTACCGATAGTGCGCTAAACATCGCGATCGAAATCGCGTTAGTGGGCCCGTTGATCAATTGCTTCGACGAGTCAAATAACGCGCCGACGGCAGTCATTATGATGGCAGTATAAAGCCCCATCTCGACTGGCATCCCGAATATACTTGCATAAGCCATTGCCTGCGGTACCGCAACCGCGGCTACAGTTAGGCCAGCAAAGATATCGCGTTTGAAATGACCCAAACTGTACGTTCGCAACGATTCGATCGCAGGAACAAATCGGTAAATCGCGCACGCGAGCGGAGAAGGCATAGAATAAACGTTCGGAGATCGAGTTTGAGCGGCCTCAAACGGTGAGAAACATAATTTGGATACGACACCAGGATTGTAGCCTTTCTATCGGAAAGCGGTTTGAACCCTGCTGTACTCGAGCGACCTGACTTTGCGCCCTCAAATCGATTCTAAAGTCTACAAATTGAACAGGAATAGGCACGTTCCATTCCACTCAACCTACGCCGCTAGGAACGCAATCACCCCAGAATACCCATTTATTGCATTCCGCGGCGCAACTTCGAGCGGAACGATTGGATGGCGAAGCTGCGGATTTCGTCTTTGGCACGGTATTTGTATTAAGTCTTTATCGCACGCGTGTGAAACAAGATTTATGCAGTCAAAAGCGCGTCGTTGATTGCATATGCGAAAGTCTTTTGTCAAGGGGTTTTAGGTACTATGAAAACGAATTGGCTTCGAAATTTGAGTGTGTGTGCGCTTGCGACGATTGCTAGTTTAGGCTGCGTCACTGCAACGCAAGCACAGGACTTCTATGGACATCATCATGGATGTACTCCGCGTGCTGGCTATACTAACTATAGCTATCGCCCGATTACCACGTTGCCGTACTACGGGAGCAACTATGGCGTAGGGGGATACTCCCGAGGTTATACTGGGTATTCGAGTAACTACGGTGGGTACTCAAGCAATTACGGTGGGCTGAATCAATTCGGTGGTGGCTACGGAATGGGTGGCTTCCCCGCAGGTGGTTCGTATGGTGGAGGAGCATTTCCAAGGGGTGGTTCGTATGGCGGTGGGGCCTTTCCACGAGGCGGTTCATACGGCGGAGGGGGATTCTCGCTGTACATCGGACGCTAAGCCTTTCTCAATAATATTCCTCGCGAATGTTACCACAAGCCGCTTGCCTCGGCGGCGGCCTTAGGCCATTCGCTCTCTTCAGGTACCTGGCTCATGCATGTTGCTTGCGGCACGGTTTGCGCAAAGCGACCGCATCCTTATTCTGTAACAAAGCATCCGGCCACAGCATTCTGACCTGGGGCGAATTTGCGATTGCGTTGCGAAGCGGACTCTTTGAGACTCTTTGGCGAGCCTGCAGCGCTGCCGCGGCCGAAGTATTTCTTGAAATTCCAGACCAAGTCGCTCCACATCTTGCCATCGATTCCGATCCGATTGAGGATCTGCTGCAGGTCTTTCGGAACGATTGTCGTTTCAGTGCTGCCCAGTCGCTGTTT
>JBBRGW010000044.1:0-14559 GCA_038223525.1 Pirellulales bacterium | reverse complement strand
CCCCTATTCGTCGCGTGAATTGGTTTGGGGGTTGATCAAGCGTGGGTGGATGGAGTCTCTTTGCGTTTGGCCGATAGCGGCAGCGGCATTAGTCTTCTCGGTTTATGTGGCTGGCAATTCGGGTAGCGCTTTTATCATGCGTACTATGGTGGTCGCGACGCTACTTGTTATTACGGCACAAATGCCGCTAGTTGCATTCTGCTTGCACGATCGAACGCGTCAAACGGCATTCAATTTCAAAACACTCTGTTTTTCGGTTGCTTTCTTTGCATTGGTCAGCTGCGCAGTTATGGCCGGAATCCTGCTAGCTGTGGGGGGCCCACTCGCAGCGATCTTGGGCGCTGTGGTATTGTTCGCCACATCGTACGGTCTGGTCTCCCTTTCCATCGGAGTTTACCGCAGCTCGCAATTGGATTGTTTGTAAATCGATTGTGGTAGCGACTACTGTTTAGCGGATTGAGGCCCTCACGCCGCGGTCGCAGACGATAGGGATAAGAGGTTTTTAGGAATCCAGCATTCGCAGCCCTGCAATGTGAGCAGGGGCAATTCTTGAGTCGGTCTGTTGCACAAAGGGTAGAGCCCTGTTTAGACTGTGTGCTATCCGCTCGGTCAGTGAGCAAGGCCCAATGTCTTCAAGGAAATTTCATGTACCATCGTCTCACCCGTTTTGCATCTTTGTGCTTGTTTGCTTCGCCCTTGTTCACATGGGGGGTTGAAGCCCAATTCAGCGGCAGTATCGAGCCACCCAATGAATACAAAACGGGATTCGATGCGATCACGGATCAACACGCCGAAGAATGGCTTTCAATCTTGGCGGGTCCAGGTTTTGAGGGGCGAGGAACGGGTCAAGTTGGATATACCAAAGCCGCCCATTGGGTGGCTGGAAAAACGGCTGAGTTTGGGCTTGAGCCGATGGGAGATGGCGGCACCTACTTTCAAATGCTGCCAATGTCACGCTTGTCCGTCGAACCGTCTCAGTCCAAACTGACTGGCCCTAATGACCTCTCGATTGTATTTGATAAAACCATCGGCCTCGATAGATTTACCAATGTTGCGGAAGTCGGTGGTGGTGTCGCGTTTGTCGTCCTATCGGGCGATTCTCCAAAGTTAGACGAATCGGTCTCGCTTCGCGATAAAATTGTTTTTTACACGGCTGATGAAAAATCGCAACGAAAAGCCCAGGGAATCTTAGCTCGTCAGCGGCCTGCGGCAACGTTCCGGATCGTGAATGAAGAACCCAAGTCCGGATCGCAGCTTCAACGCGAAGGTGGACGTCAACGCGCGGCTAGCCTTTCGGGCACTATCGCTTCGGCGGCCGCTGTCAAGATCGTAGCGGCTTTTGGCGGAGATGCGAGCTGGATGAAACTTAGCGAAGGCGAAAGCGCACAAGTCTTCAGCGCCGACGGAGAATTGAAACTCGAGCTTCGCTATCGAGAGGAACCCGCGGCAGTGCCAAACGTTCTCGCATGGCAGCCCGGTTCCGATCCAGAGCTTCGAAACGAGTACATTGTCATTGGAGCACACTTGGATCACCTCGGCCTTCAGAACGGCTCGTTGTTCCCCGGTGCAGATGATAACGGTTCCGGGTCGACGGCGCTTTTGAATATCGCCAAGGCTATCTCTTCCAATCCGATCAAGCCGAAACGAAGCGTCCTTTTTATGTGGTTTGCGGGCGAAGAGATGGGATTGGTCGGATCCGCGTACTATGTAAGTCACCCTCTATTGCCCTTGGATAAAATGATCTGCATGCTCAATGTAGACATGGTCGGACGCAACGAAGAAAAACCAAACGAACCGGCCAGCGAGAACGAAACTTCGATCCACTTGGTCGGCAGCAAGCAAGGTGACCTAGCGCTTCACGAAGCCATCCTGAAAGCAAATCAATACGTGAACTTTGCCTTCGAGTACGACGAGGAAGGAGTCTTTGGACGAAGCGATCAGTTCAACTTTTTCCAGAAAGGAACGTCGGTTGCGTTTCTATTCGGTGGTTTTCACCCAGATTATCATCAGCCCTCGGATCAAGTTTCGAAAATCAATTTTCACAAGATCTCGTCCGCTGCGAAGCTATTTTACATGACCGCGCATTTTGCCGCGGACCATGGGGCATACAAGATTCCTAAAAAGGCCGAGGGCGAGCCAGCAAAGTGATGAGCAAGCGTCGCAATACTTGGACTCTAGTTATATAGCCGCAGTTCCCGAAAGGCTCAGCGCAAGTCATGATTCAGGCCCTCGATTCGAGAAACTATACCTTTTTGGGTACTACTCAGAGCTTGTGTCCCGAATGCTTGAGTGTCGTGCCGACCAAGATTATCGCGCGCGGCAAACGGGTCTATTTTCGCAAGCGTTGCCCTACGCACGGACTTCGCGAGGATTTTGTCTGTAGCGATCGCCGGTGGTACGATCGATACGATTATGCCTTGCCGCCAAAACTACCTAAGAAGACCTTCGTGGAAGCGTCACGAGGCTGCCCGCTAGATTGTGGATTGTGCACCGAGCACGAACAGCACACATGCGTCGCCGTTTTGGAGATCACTGACAATTGCAATTTGACTTGCCCCTTGTGTTATGCCAACAGTCGTCCGGGGCTTGAACACAAATCAGTCGCTTCGGCGATCGCAGCGATCGATGCGCTGGTCAGAGCGGAGGGGAAAGCAGATGTGTTGCAGATCTCGGGTGGTGAGCCGACCACGCACCCACAATTGGAGGAGATCATCGCGTATGCACTGACTCAACCGATCGACTACATCATGCTCAACACCAACGGCATCCGATTGGCCAAGGACAAAGTGTTCGTCGAAAGGCTCGCTAAACACAGGGATCGCATTGAAATCTACTTGCAAATGGATGGCGTCTCGGACGATGTGCATCAGGCTTTGCGAGGTGAGCCACTGGCAGAGATGAAGCTCAGGGCTTTAGAAAACATTGGCAATGTTGGCCTGCATGTGACCCTCGTCTGCGCCCTTCAAGCGGGCGTCAATGAATACGAGCTGGGGGACTTGCTCAAGTTGGCAAAGGAGCGACCTTGGGTGAGCGGACTTAGTCTGCAACCGGCGACCTATAGCGGTCGCCATTTCTTGCCCGAAGAACTTGAGAATCGAATCACCACTCCCGACTGCATCGAGTTGTTGTGCAGCCAATCCGAGGGTTTGTATAGCGAAGAAGACTTCTTTCCGCTTCCATGCGCGCATCCGAATTGCCACGTTCTGTCCTTGGCCTTTCGGAACGAAGGGGAATTGATACCGTTGACTCGATTCATAGATGCCAAGCTCAATCTCGATTTGCTTGCCAATGGTTTGTCGTTCACTCGCGACGAAGGCAAGCGGTTGGTACAGCAATACCTTACCAGAAACAACTGCTGCGGCCCGAGCGGTTGCTGCGAGCCCGAGACGCCCTCCTCGAGAGCCAGCGCGCCAGGTCTTACCGTGCTTGACAGCCCCTTAGAAGCTTGCGGTACGCCTCGGTCTGCTGAGGAGCATTTCTTTGAGCAAGCCTTGCAAAAAGAAATTGGAGGCGAGCAGCTCTTTCGAATCACGATCACTTCCTTTCTCGATGCATACAACTTCGATGTGCGCCGCGTGATGAAGTGCTGCACGCACCATATACTGCCATCCGGGCACATCATTCCATTCTGCGCCTACAATGTTTTGTACCGAAACGGACATGCCACCCTACCGCCATTGGCAAAATGATGGGATCTGTTTATTGGCGAATGGCTTATGCCTGTGTGTTGCTGGTGTCCATGATTGCAGCGTCCCGATTGCTGCATCGAACACAGAATCGATTGGATTTGACTCGACCGCAACGCTGGCTAATCGGCGGCTCTGCATTTGCGGGAGCCATGATCGGAGCCAAAGTTCCGTTCTTGGGCGAGCGAGGTTGGGAAGCTTTTTATAGTGGCACGGTTTGGTTTGCGGACGGCAAAACAATCTTAGGGGGAATTGTTGGAGGATACGTTGCAGTCGAACTAGCCAAATGGATTGCAAAGATCAAAACAAGAACCGGCGACTCGTTTGCCTTACCGGTTGCGGTTGCCGTTGCGATTGGGCGCGTTGGTTGTTTCGTGGCGGGTTGCTGCTATGGCACCGAAACCACCTTGCCATGGGGATTCACTTTCCCGCTTGCAGGCGACGAAGTAGGAGTACTCCGCCATCCGACTCAGCTTTATGAAGTCGCATTCCATGGCTTCGCGGCGATCGCATTGCTCATGATGGATCGCCGCCGCTGGTTTGTAGGCAATCAACTCAAGGTTTACTTGATTGCCTATTTTGGGTATCGGTTCCTTTCCGAGTGGCTTCGCCCGGAGTCATCAGTTCTGTTAAACTTGACTTACTATCAACTTGCGTCTGCAGTGCTCATTGCGATCTTAAGCTTGCTTTGGATACGCGACAGCCAATCAATACAACCTCAAACCAACACAACCTCAAACCAATGGATTAAATGTGTGAAAAGGATATGAGTGCACCTGAGGTCGGTCGAGTTCAACGTAGCGTTTTTAACTGCAGGGTATGGCATATCGCCAGCCGTTGGCAAGAGTTTGAGGGGGAGATGCGTGCGTCGGTATTGCGAGGGATCTTGGTAGTGATGTTTTATTCCGTTCAGCTGATACACCACCTGACGCTCGCGACTATGGGGGACACCGACCGTGTGTTCCATCGACAGGTGACGTTTTCAGCGATCGCGTGGTTGTTTGTTTCGATGGCTGTGTTCCTTTCATTGCGTGTCGGATTTATGCCGTCATGGCTGAAGTATCTCACCACGTCTGTAGATCTCGGGCTCGTTACGCTGTTGGCGTGGTTGAGTCACGGACCGGCAAGTCCGTTGGTGTGCGCTTTGTTTCTGGTTCTAGTATTGGCTTCGATTCGATTTAGGATCGGTCTAATTTGGTTTGCAACGCTTGGTGCGATGATTTGTTACATGCTGTTGGTCGGGGCGGTGGACGCGAGTTGGTTTGATACAAAGCACGAGACGCCGATTTTGACTCAAGCGATCACACTTTGTTCGCTAGGTTGTACGGGGATCGTGCTTGGACAAGTGGTCCGCTCGGCCAGGACAATGGCCGAATCGTTTTCAGAGCGGTCTATGCAGGCAGCTACCCAGTCGACGTTCGGCGAGGTTAAGTCATGAATGCACCACCGGTCATCGCAACGCACGCATGCGTTCACTGCGGCGCGCTTTCGCAATCGAATGAAGGACGTTGTTGGCTTTGTTACGAAGACAAATCCTTGCCCAACCCATTCGCAGTCACGGGGGCCTCGCTCAACGACGATGCGAACTCCGCACCGACGAACAAGTGGGAGTCGTTCTTCAGTGTGCTTCTTGGGTTATGCGTTTTGATGACTCTGTTGATTGGAATTGGACTGGCTGTTGAGGATCGAGGCCTGTTAATTCCGTTTGCTCTATTCATGGCCCCGGCGTATGCAATCACAATTTCTCGCGGAATGCTGCAGATGAACAAGGATAATGCTCGACCATCAAGTCTGTTGATGACGTTTGTTATTTCGCTTTTGGCTACCGTTTCTATCTCGATGATCTTGATGGTAGCCGCAGCGATTCTGTTCTTCCTAATGTGCCTGGGTTCGTTAGGCAAATGGTAATTGTCGGTCTCTGAACACTCGCGTGGCCGGGCTTTCGTCTCCTCGTTGGTGTACAATAGGGCGCTCGCCAGACTTGCCTACCTAAAATCCTGATGTTCCCGATGCTATCTGCTAGTTCTATTTCCCGAGCCTTGCGACTCGCAATCGGTCTCCTTTCCCTGAGTGCATCCCATCTATCCGCACAGCAGGTAGATGAAAGTCCGTATGGTCAGAAGATCCAACCTTTCCTGCGCGAGCATTGCCAACGTTGCCACAACGAAGACAAACCGGAATCAGGAGTGCGTTTAGATGGGTTAGTCGCTTTATTCCCCGACAACCAACTTTTTCTTTGGAAAGAGATTCTCAAGCAGTTGGTCGAAGAAACCATGCCCCCCGAGGGTGAACTCAAACCAACGGGCGAGCAACGAGCCTCAATCGTCCAATCTATTCGAGAGGAGATGAAATCATCGCAAATTCGCAACAACGACAAGAACGGATCGGTTCGAAGATTGACCGTCTCGCAATACCGTCGGACCATTCGCGATCTGCTCGGCATCGACGATAACGTCGCCCAGATCCTCCCTCCAGATGGAATCTCCAAAGATGGGTTTACAAACAATGGTCATTTGATGGGACTGACCCCGCTCCAAATGGAATACTACTTCGAGATTGCGGATAGAGCGTTGGACCTGTGCATCGTTGGAGAAAAAACCAAGCCGGTCGTTCAAAATTTCAAAATGGAGCTTGGCCAAAACATCAACACCAATCCGCTCGCCGAAAAGCTCATCTTAGGTGCAAACAATCATCTGCTACACAACAAGGATTTCCTCGTTTCGGACTTAACGCCCGACAAGCCCTTTGCATTCGAACCCTTCAAGATGCGTACGCAGTACGATTTCATCGAAGGCTACGCTGGCAATGATACCGTGCGAGGCTGGCGAAAATACGATAGCATTTACCATAGCGTCTTCGCGTGCATGCGAGGTACCGAAGGGTATCCAAAAGGGGACGCTTATCAGATATATCCCAAAGGTTTACTGCTTCGGCCTGCCATTCCCAGCTCCGAGATTTGGGAACAGTCCAGCACCTATGGCCCTCGCGCCAATTTCAAAATCTCCCTTCGCGAACTGCCAGACCGAGGCAATTTTCGAATCAAAGTAAAAGCGGCGCGATTCAAAGACGCGCTCCTACTAAGTGACAAAGCTCCGACGCTTGAAAACACTGAGAGTTCCACGATCTCTTTCAATGACTCACCCGACTCCAACGAAGAACGAGAAGCCGAAGTGCCCTCCGACGGTATCTATCAGATCGATTTGCATTTCAAATTGCAGGACGCTGATAAGTCCAAGGAACCGACCAATGCTACGGTTGATAAGAGGACCTCAATCGCGAAGGAATCATGGTCCCTGACGATCAATGGCGAACCATTTATTAGACAGTTGCAACACGACTTGACGCAAGTTACACCGAAAGCTGATACGGGTGAACCATCCACAAATCAATTGTCCCTAGCGTTTCTGCGCTTGCGATTGCCCAAGGGTAAATTGAAATGGCAAATCACGCTCGGCCAGAAGTTTCAATTAGACCGCTTGGTGTTTACCAAGCTCGATGAGGAGGGCCCTGACGGAAAAGCTTTCTGTTCCTTTGAGAAGCGATCCGCCTGGCTCGGAGTTCATCTAGGATTGCGTCGCGATTGCGGCAGCACGCTTGAACAAGTGAGCGAACCCCAGAAAGTCTCCGGTTACGAATTCCAAGAGTATGTTTTCGAAGGTGCAATCGCCAACTTCCCAAGTCCCTATGTCGAGAAAGACAATGTTAACTACTTAGCCGGTATTCGCGAGATAGGAGTGCGGCATGAGTATACTGACGGACGTGATGTACCGAGACTGTTGATTCAATCGATCGAATTCGAGGGCCCCTTTTACTCTGAATGGCCACCTCGCCATCATAGCAACATTTTCGTCGAATCGCCAAACCGGGACAACGTTCCAGTTTACGCCAGCGAGATCCTTCGGACGTTCATGACCAAGGCGTATCGGCGTCCTGTTGCAGACGTTGAACTTGAGGACATAACCAAAGTATGGAAAGCATCGTACGGCCTGAACCCTGACTTTCAGAGCAGCATCAAGGATGCATTGTCTGTCGTTTTAACTTCGCCGCAATTTCTGTTTCTGGTGGAGAAGAGCCAAACCAAAGAACCAGAGGACTTAGCTCCCTTTGAACTCGCGTCGAAGCTTTCATATTTTCTATGGAACGCTCCGCCCGACCAACGACTGTTAGAGCTGGCTCAGTTAGGCAAACTAGCTGCAGCTCTCGATACGGAATTCGATCGTATAATGGACGACAAAAAGGTCTTCGCGTTTGCAAACGAGTTTGCAACACAGTGGCTTGGGCTGGATAAGTTCGATACGGTCGATATCGATGAGAGGAATTTCCCGCGTTTGTCTTTGCACACGCGCAAGGAATTGCGGAAAGAGCCGGCTCAATTCTTTCAGTATCTAGCGCAAAACAATTTGCCTTTGCGCAATATCATTCAATCGAATTTCATGATCGCCAATGATTGTGTTGCAGCGTACTACGGTTTGTCTGACATCGCGGAGAGTGGATTCGATTTCCAGCGGCTGGAACACAATCGCGAACATTTAGGTGGTTTCTTATCGCAGTCGAGTATCTTGTCTGGATTGTCGAATGGTCGTGAATCCAATCCGATCAAACGCGGTGCGTGGTTTGCAAAACGCATACTCGCGGAACCGCCTGAGGATCCGCCACCGAATGTACCGGAATTGTCGGACGAGGATGGCCAAAAGCGAACACTGCGAGAAAGACTCGAGATGCATCGCTGCCAAAAGACGTGCACCAAATGCCACTCCGGGATCGATCCGTGGGGAATTGTTTTCGAAGGCTTCGATGCGGCAGGAATTATCAAAGCAAAGGCGATCGATACGAGTACTCGATTGCCTGATGGCGCTGAAGTACAGAACTATTCGGAGTTTCGAGAATATCTACTCCAACAGAGAATGGAGCGAATTGCGTTTAGCTTTCTCAAACATATCGCGACGTATGCAACGGGCCGAAGCCTTAGCTACAATGAAATCGCCTTTTTGGAGAAAGCGGCCGCAACTTGGCCGGATAAGAATTACCCCGTTCGCGATTTGATTCGGTTTGTCGTCCGAAGCGATCTTTTCCTCAAGAAGTAAATTTTTTCGCTATGGTATTCAATGCGACTTTTCGCCGACGGACAGTCCTCAAAGGGCTCGCGGGTCTGTCTTTGCCATTACCTGCCTTGAGCATTTTCGCTAGTGAATCTAACTCGATCGAGCCCAAGCGTTTCTGCGCAATCTACACAGCAAATGGCATGTGCTTGCCGAACCCTAAGAACGAAATCGAGGATTGGAGTTGGTTCCCCACGAAGACGGGTGCTGAATTCGCCTTCAGCAAATCGACGGAACCGTTAAGTTCGTTTCGGAACAAGATAAGTTTCTTAGGCGGGTTGTACCATCCCAATGGGACGAAAGCGGACCCGCATGTTTGCTCGGACATGTGGCTCACGGGGGCTCCCTTGCACAATCCTAAACCTGGCTCGTACAACTCGGTGTCGCTCGATCAAGTGATTGCGACGCATACCAAAAAAGAATGCCGTCAGCCATCGTTGGTACTGTCGATCGATGCTGGCGTCGGATTTCTATCACGCACAGGAACCATCTCTTACAACCTCGATGGCAAACCGATTCCGGCGGAGAACAACCCGCGCCGCGTGTTTGATCGATTGTTCCGAAATAGCACTGGCTCGCTCGACTCGCAACGCGATGAGCTCAAGCGGCGCATTCGATTGGTCGATGCCGTTTTTGAAAACGCCAAATCGTTTGATCGCCAGCTCGGTCTATCCGATCGCGATAGGATGGACCAGTACCTGACCTCGATCAACGAGATCGAAGCGAGATTGATGGCTTCGGAGCGTTGGATCGATGTGCCGCTCAAATCACAGGACCATTCGCATGTGAAACTTGACGTGACCAATGAAAGCGAGCCGGCCGAGTACTACCGAAACATGTTCGACTTGATTGCGCTGGCCTTTGATGCGGACATCACCAGGTCAGTAGCCTTTATGCTCAATCGCGAAGACGGAATGGGCATTAGCGACACGTTTCCGCTCAAGCTCGGCTTTTCGCAAACACATCACAACCTGTCTCATGCTGGCGACAAAAAGGGGCAGCTCGAATTTGCAAGATTCGATCTCTTTCTTAGCCAGCAGATCGCACACTTTCTGGATCGACTCAGTCAATACACAGATAGCCAAAGCAAGTTGATTGACAACACCATCGTGTTGTTTGGAAGCGGAGCAAGCACGACGCACAACCCAACGAACTTGCCGACGTTAATCGCGGGGGGAGCGAATATGGGTTTGAAGCACGGAGTTTACTGGCGGAAAGAGAAAACGCCTATGTCGAATGTCTACTTGAGCATTTTGCAAGCGATGGGGATCTCAGAAAAATCGTTTGCCGATAGTGTTGGGCCGGTACGGGATTGTATTTTTTCAGCGTGAAATTTTTCAGCGTAGAACCGTTGTCTGAACTGTTAGGCGGGTGGCAGTATGAGAATTACCCGTAGTGGAATTCTCCAGAATTCTGCAGTGCTTGGAACTCTGGCGAGTTCCACTACGGTTCACGGCTCCACTGGTAGATTTCTTTCTGCAGCTCGCTTTATGGCGCCGCGTCTGGGGATTTGTGCTCGGCGGACGCTAGCAGCGTTCGCCACGAAGGTTTACTCCGGCGTTTCTGGCATGCTCTTGACTTTGGAGACAAAACTCTTTAACCCTTTAGCTGGCGCAGGTGTTTCGACTTGGGTTTCCGAATTTGCGTTGGTTGGAGTCGCTACAGGGTTTGAGGGTTGAGTACTTGCGACAACAGGCATCGCGGTCTTGGCAGGTTGCGTTTCTTCAGTTGGCCAGCGATTTGCGACGGATCGCAAACTTTGTTTCGGAATGATTCGTTCAAACTTGCCACCAAAGATTTGATTGTAGGCATCGTTCTCGCGCGAGGTTGAGTCACCTCGCTCGTCGCGGTTGTCCATGCTCTCATCGTTATAGACCTTGCGGCGACCGCGGGATGCGTCGCGAAGCGGTTCAAAAATTGCGTTGCTCGGCTTCGGCTCAGCAATCGCCGGGTTAGCGTTCGACGCTTCTAATTCGGTTGATTGCTTTTCAGCAATCATATCGCCGGTAGCGACTTCAGGCGATGCAGAAACAGAGGGAGTGATAGGCTCCGTTTTTTGCTTGCTCTTGGTTTTCTCTTTTTTCTTTTTTGGCTGCCGGTCCGTCTGCCGCCGCGTCTCTGAAGAGTCGATAGGGGTGGTTTCTGACCCAACCGTCACCGAACTTGGTGGGGTCTTCTTAATCTCCTTTGACTTCGTCGCTTCAGCTTGGCTCAAGCGTTGCTTTGCCTTGGCTTTGGCTTTAGCGTTGTTCGATCGAACCGTAATCGCGATCCAGATAGCAGCGATGGCGAGTGGGACGATCCACCAGAGAGCAATCAGATAAGGATTAACCTCGGCATCGGCGATTTTTCGGGGGACGGTAGAGTTAGTTCCGGTTTGTGCGAAGAGCATTGAAAACGTTCTAAGAGTGGTTTTGTCTTGAATCATAAGCGAAATTAAAAGCTGTCCTCATTCTGACTGGCGGTATGCCAATCAGTCAAGGAGGCCGGCTCACTATGTACTGAGCCCGACCGCACAAGTCTTTGAGTGAAGCCAACGTTGGTCGTACGGCGTTGATCGCGGTTTTCGTCGATTTGGAGTAGTTTGGGACTATTGTCCCGAACAAATCATAGGGACGGAACAATGGTCCCATCCTACGATTCGGCCCCATTTCGCTTCGGCTTGTGATTGTCCTCAATCTTGCTGGCAAAACCTGCTTTTAAGTTCATATTAGGCTAGAATAACGAGAGTGTCTAAACAGGGCATTCCCCGCCTAATCATCCTTCCGGTTTTACTGCAATCGCATGCTTTTTCGCTCCGAACATGCTTTTATATCCCTAGACTCAATCGAGCCGTCGTATCGTTTTTTGATGTTGCTGCTCGCTCCGTTTCTCATATTGGCGATCGAGGAAAAGTCGAGTGCAGAGGACCTTTTCGAATCCGAATTACGCCCGTTTCTCAAAGCACATTGTTTGGAATGCCACAGTGGTTCGGCCCCAGAGGGCAAACTCGATCTCACGCTCATGGACAAACAGCGATCGATTTCAGAAAACCATCAAGTCTGGAAGGAAATGGAGCGAAGAGTTTCAAACGGCAACATGCCCCCCAAAGACTCTTCGACGCAGCCAACCGAACTGGAGCGAAAGCGATTTTCTGAAACCGCAACCAAAATCCGCCGTTCGGAGGCGATTCGATTCGCAGGCGATCCCGGCATCGTCTCAGTTCGACGTCTAAACCACGCCGAGTACAACAACTCGCTCAGGGACTTGATTGGAGTCGATCTCAAGCCAGCGCGAGAATTCCCTGTCGATCCAGCAAACGAAGCCGGCTTTGACAATTCGAGCGAGTCGCTAACGATGTCGCCAGCGTTGCTCAATAAAGTTTTGGGAGCGGCTCGCGAAGTTGCCAACCATATCGTCTTTCTGCCAAATGGGATCGCGTTCGCATCGCATCCTGCGGTGACCGACACGGACCGCGACAAGTTCTGCGTGCAACGCATCGTCGACTTTTATCTTAAGCAGCCGACCGACATCGCAGACTACTTGTTCGCCGCACGGCTGGTACCGTCTGGCACTCCAGAGAGACTCGTGCCCCTGGAACGCATCGCAAAACAACGCAATGTTAGCCCGAAATATTTTTCCACGCTGGTGGCATTGCTCAACGAGAAAAGCACGGAGGGTGAATCGGTCGGGCCAATGGCTGTCGTTCGGAAGCGATGGCAAGCGTTAGCAGATCAAAACGAAACCATTGTCCGAAACGAATGTGTGCAATTGCGAGATTTTATTTTACGCATTCGCAAGGAGCTTGAACCCAAGTTCAACATGCGGCTCAAGGGGATTCACGATGGCGCTCAAGCGTTTGTGCTTTGGAAGAATGAGCAGTCCGCCAAGCACCGTCGCAAGTTTGTGCGAGAGACCCTCGAATCTCTTGCGATGGACAAACTCGATGAGGATGTTTCCGCCGCGCTGAAGACTCCGACAGAAGATACCGAAAAAGAACAGTTCTACCGCGATGTGGAACTGTTTTGTAGCTCGTTCCCCGATGCGTTCTTTGTATCCGAACGAGGGCGAGACTATTTAGGGGTGCCCAAGGAAAAGCAGGAGAAGGGAAGGTTGCTCAACGCTGGATTCCACAGCATGATGGGCTATTTTCGCGATGACGAACCGCTGTGCGAATTAATTCTCAGCGACAGCGAGCGCCTCGAACTCGATCAACTATGGAAGGATCTCGATTTTGTAACTTCCGCGCCTGTTCGCCAATATCAGGGGTTCCTATGGTTCGAACGGACCGATCACAATTTCCTTCGCGATGCGGAGTTTGACTTTGCTCGCCCAGAGAACAAAGAGGCGGTGACCGCAGAACGTATCAAACAGCTTTCGGTGTTGTACTTGGCCAAAGCGGAGCGGATGAAGGCCAACAAGGAGCAAATGTTTGCTATCTCTGATTACTTTGCGAATATAAACCGACAAATTCGATGGATTGAAACGGCGCGAACGGAGGCAGAGAAGTCGCATTTGGACTGGATCGAAAAGTTTGCAGAACGGGCATTTCGAGGTTCGTTTAGTGAGAGTCATCGCACCGACCTGCGTCAGTACTATTCCGATTTGCGTCTCAAAGAAAATCTAACCCACGAGGAAGCGATTCAGGATCTGTTCGTATGGGTGTTGATGTCGCCCGAGTTCTATTATCGCGAGGACTTGAGTATGCAATCCCCCGATCGCCGACCGCTTCGAGATAGCGAAATTGCGAATCGCTTGAGCTATTTCCTGTGGTCGAGTATGCCCGACAAACGATTGATTGAAAAAGCTGTCGGCGGCCAATTGCGAGATCGAACGGTTTTGATCGGCGAAGTCGAAAGGATGTTGCGAGACGATCGTGTACGAGGCTTGGCCGTCGAGTTCGGCTCCCAGTGGCTCGACTTTCAAAGGTTTCAAGAGCACAACAGTGTGGATCGCATTCGCTTTCCGCAGTTTACCGATTCCCTTCGAGAAGCCATGTACCAAGAGCCAATTCGATTTCTATTGGACTTGATCCAACAGAATCGATCTGTGCTCAGTTGCATCGATGGGCAATATGCGTTCGTAAATGCCGAACTTGCCAAACACTACGGTCTGACCGAAGAAGCGAACCGATCCAGCGATTGGTGGCGGGTGTCGGGCTTTTCAAGCGGAGAGCGAGGAGGGCTTTTGCCGATGGCTGTGTTCATGACGCAGAATGCTCCGGGGTTGCGAACCAGTCCTGTGAAGCGTGGTTATTGGGTGGTTCGCCGATTGTTGGGAGAATCGATTCCGCCACCACCGCCCAACGTTCCTGAACTACCCATGGACGAGTCGCAGTTGGGCGAACTCAGTTTGAGGCAAACGCTTGAAAAGCATCGACAATTGGAAAGCTGTGCAGTCTGTCATGATCGGTTCGATGCGATCGGATTGTCGTTTGAAGGTTATGGGCCGGTGGGTGAGCGTCGAGAACTGGATCTTGGCAACAAGCCGATCGATGATTCTGCGGTTTTTCCCAACGGGTCGTCGGGGCATGGTTTGGCCGGCCTGCGAGAATACATCTTGCGAAACCGAGCCGATGATTTCGAAGAAAACCTATGTCGAAAACTGCTGGCATTTGCATTAGGGCGAACCTTGCGGCTCTCGGACGATTTGCTTGTGGAAGAGATGCTAAAAAACTTAAGGTCCCACGATCACCGATTTGGAACGTTGATAACGACGATTGTATTGAGCCCGCAGTTCTTAGAAAAACGGGGCATGCAAAACGAGGAGAAGAACGATGTCGAATAACGGACAGG
>JBBRGW010000043.1:0-14583 GCA_038223525.1 Pirellulales bacterium | reverse complement strand
TTCATGGTTGTTTTCGTCCCTATAAACCCATCGAGCTCATGCCCGTATCCGTCGAGCTAGTCCCAGTTGTTCCCTGAGGTGCTACAAGCAATTGCGCTCCGGGTATGATTGTATTGGTCGAGTAGACTTCTAGACCATACTCTTCCATCATCGAAGTCGAGATAGAGGCGATGGAAATCCCCGGATCAATCGGCTTCGTGCGGGAAATGCTTTCGCGTTGCATGGCAATCGTGATCTTGACTACATGAGGTAGACCTTGAGTGCTACCGTCCCATTGAGTTTGCCAAGTCGCTCCATCGAAGTATTGGAACTCAATTGCGAGTACCTCCGGCGCAATCAACTCGCCCGTCCTAAGCAACTGAGTGCTTTGTGCGATTTCATAAGCGTATTGTGTGACGGCTCGGTCCACCGATCGTCGGACTAATCCACCGTTGGCTGCAGTGCTTGCAGGGGAGCTCTTCACCGATTCTTGCTGCAGTTGTCCGAGCGAATCCTGAACGCCGTCGCTGCGCGGGGCTTGTACGTAGTAACCAACTGTTTTGACATCGCTCGGCATATCTCCCAACGTCCCTGTCGAAGTGTTTCCTATCCTAGGGGTGTACTCGTCCGGACGAGGCAAACGACTCACATCGATTTCGATAGAAGTACTCGAACCATAAATACCAGGTGGCAACGCTGCCGGTGCACTTGACGTACTCGCACTCGACCCACCATTGGTTGCTCCACCACTGGAAGAGCTCGGTGCTCCGCCAGATGAACTTGCTCCCGAGGTACTACCACCATTCGCTGTGCTACCGCCGCCACCCGACGCACCGCCGCCACCCGACGCACCACCGCCGCCACTAGACGCACCGCCGCCACTAGACGCGCCACCTCCTCCAGATCCGCCTCCGCCACCACCACCTGATCCGCTGGATAGCAATTGTTGCAGTCCGGAGGTATCAAACGCTTGGTAACGAATCGTCGTACGAACGTCTTCAGAGATCATGCTCAAAATAGCTCTCGCCAGTTGAGCTTGGCGCACGCTTTCGCGCCCAGTGTCCCGATTGACCAAGTAAAGTTGGATCAATCCACCAATCAAGGCCGTAATGACCACGGTCAAGGCGAGCGAGAGGATCAGTTCCAGTAAAGTAAACGCAGATTCCTTTTTGCGATCGCAGTTTTTTCGATACAGCCGGTTCATTGCACACCTCCGGTGGAACTGGTACCTGTTGAGCTCGTGCTTGCCGGAAGTGTATCTAGTCCCATGCTTGGATCGATCATCCATCGAACAATGTAAAACAGTTCTGGATTGGAGGTTGTCGAATCAGGTTGGTCGGTCACGCTGAGCCGCACGCCAATCATGTTGGGCCTCGCTGCTGATTCGGTCTTTATTTGGTAGTACCAACTTTGTTTTCGGCCCGAATCGGTGATTGCGACCCAGCCCGAAGGGGTTAGCGGGATTGCGCCTGCAAGCACTTCGGACATCTTTGATTCGCAAAGCATCTGAGCTGTTGCAAGTCGCTTGGCCATCAGTCCGTTGTCGGTGGCCATTCTGGTTATCTGCGCCAATAACGCAGCCGAGACCGCCAAAATTGACAACGCCAACACGACCTCGAGCAACGACAATCCAATTCGGGATCGGCTCCGTTTGTTTTGTCGTGAGTGCATAGTTTTTGGACTTTCCCAGCGTTAGATCAAGGGGTAGCAACAGGGGCCAAACGCATCGACTTCACTTGTCCCGTTACACCGCGAAGTTGGATCGCCATCCGTCTCCCTTTTTCGTCTACCAAAACGATCTGTGCGGTTGTGCACGAGCCATCGGGGTAGAGCAAAAGTGGCGATGAGTAACCGGAACCGTCCCCTTGTGAAGATCCACCGGCTGGTGCAATTCCAGTCGACTGCTCAATGGCAAGAGCATTTCGCGTATCAACGAGCGTTTCAACACCGGAAAAAGAGACGCCATCACTCAGGTTTTTGGTCGTATTGGAGTTCACCGATGTTGTAGATGAACCTCCACCAGGAACAGACTGCGTTTGCACTACGGTGCCGGCTTGCATGATGGTTGCCCCAGCCGAGGCGTCTTGCGCTTCCGAGCCACCCAACCAAGGGGCGATCGAATACTCTTTGCCTTGCAACATCATTCGAACGACTTGAGCTTGGCCGGTTCTCATGGCGGCAACGCGACCGGCCATGATGTCATTTTGAAGCTTTTCTATCGACTCACCCAACCGCCTGCTACTGACAAGCGAAGTAAACGTCGGGATCGCTACACCAGCCAACGCAACCAGGATTGCCATGACGAGCAACAACTCAAACAGAGTTACCGCTGATCGCTTGCTTGCTGGTGTATTGGGCATGAACAGAATTCCATGATGGTTGATGCAGAAGCCTTAGAAAAAGACTACGAGGCAATATCGTCGGCCGTACCGCTTTGGCGGTCTGGGCCCATGCTCTTGAGCTCAAACTCACTTCCATTAGGTTTGTACTCATAGGGGTTGCCCCATGGGTCTTTTGAAATTGGCTTGTCGAGCATTTTAACCCATTCGGCGTCACCATCGCTGGGTTTGATGCTCAACGCTTCCAGTGCTGTCGGCAATCCATTCATGAGCATTTCATAACGCTTGAGCGACTGCGAAAGCATTCCTAGTTCCACTTTGGCTTGCTGAACCTTTGCTTTGTCTTTCACGCCTGTGAACGCTTGGATACCGAAACCTGCGATGACGACCAGGATCACGAGAACCAACAGCAACTCAAGCAGTGTAAAGCCGCTACGTTTGGTTCGGGAGGGATTGCGTTTTTTCATGGTAAAACTCCTAAATCTAAAGTTTTTTTAAACAGTGCTTGAGCTGTTGAGGATTGGGATCATCAGCGCCAAGACAACAAACATAACCATCGCTGCCAAAATCAACAGCATTACTGGTTCCAAAAGGCGAACAACCGTCTCCAATCGACGGAACGTGGTTCGCTCCAAATTCTCCGATATTGTTACTAACACAGAATCGAGGCTGTTGGACTCCTCAGCCACAGAAATCATTTCAACAACTGTCTGCGGGAAGTGTCCGCACTTTTCCAATTGCTTCGCCAACCGTTCACCCGCTGTGATTTCTTCGCTGGCTGCTTCGATCGATTGCGACAGAATTAGATTGCCCGCAGCATGCCGGCTGATTTCTAGCGAGCGCAAGATTGGGACGCCGTTTTGCAAGAGCGTTCCCAAGACTTGGCAAAAGCGAGCGACGGCCAAGTTGAGAAAAACCGATCCGAGTAGCGGAGTCTTGATCTTAAGCATGTCGGCGTTGTACTTGCCCCGTGGCGTTTGTAAATACCGATTGATCCCAAGTGCGATCAACGCGATCGAGCCGAGCATCACCCACCAGTAGCCTGACATAAACTTGCTCATTCCGAGCAGCAGTTCAGTCGCTTGAGGAAGTTTGCCGCTGGCTCGCATTTGAGCAAAGATCTCATCGAATTGCGGCACGAAAAAAATTAACAGGATCGAGACCACAACGACACCCACAAACATAACAAAGACGGGGTAAGCGATCGCACCCATCGTCTTGCCCTTCATCTCTTCCTGTTTTTCGACAAAGCTGCCAACGCGTTCGAGCGCATCTTCGAGAAAGCCCCCTTCGCTTCCTGCTCTTACCATGTTGACGGCCATGTCATTAAATATGCGAGGGTAACGCGACATGGCTTCTCCGAGCGATTCCCCTTCTTCGACTCGGCCACGGATTTCGGTCACCGCGTTTTGAAGCGTTTTGTTTCCACCCGATTGATTCGAAAGCAAAGTCAACGTGCGGAGCATGGGCACACCGGCCCGTAGCAGCGAGGCGCATTGCGCGTAAAAGCTACCCATTTGGGCGCCGGGGACGCGCCGCGTCATTTTCACTTGCGAGGTCTTGTTGACCGTAATGGAGATCGGGAACAACGACTTTGCTCCCAACTGAGTGGCAGCATCCCGCGCATTGGCTGCGGCAATGGTCCCGCTGGCCGATTTGCCAGTCATGTCTCGTGCTACGTATGCGAAATCAGGCATGATGTTGGTTTAGGAAGGTAACGTGTGGGGCGAGCGACCAGCGAATCGTGGGCAACTGGAGATCTGAGCTCACGACAGGCTGGAAGTCTATCCTACGTTGTGCCATTTAGCCTAGTGAGTCCCCTTTGGTTGCTCGAAGCACTTCTTCCATGCTGGTCGTTCCCTCAATAGCCTTTCGAAACGCGTCGTCTCGTAGCGTTAGCATACCATGCCTCAGAGCAGCTTTCTTGATTTCGAAACTGCTCGCCCGATCGTGGGCGAGTTGTCGAACCTCTTCGGAGGTTGCTAGCAATTCGTAAATCCCGAATCGGCCCGCGTACCCTAGGTTACGGCACGCTCGACATCCTGTTGGTCTATATAGCGCTTTCCCATCGAGCTTTTCCCAAGGGAAGTCCTTTGGCACTTCATCGGTGGTCGGATGGTAGGGCTGTTTGCATTCGACACATAGGCGACGTACGAGACGCTGAGCCATAATTCCTTCGACGGTGCTCGCGACGAGGAACGGTTCGATTCCCATGTCGACAATACGAGTGAAAGCGCCCGCGGCATCGTTGGTGTGCAGGGTGCTAAACACTGTGTGACCTGTCAATGACGCTTGGATGGCATTCTCTGCGGTCTCGGCATCGCGGATTTCACCGACGAGGACGATGTCCGGGTCATGACGCAGAATGCTTCGCAGCGAAACCGCAAACGTCAAGCCGATCTTCGGATGGACTTGGATTTGGTTGATGCCATCGAGTTGGTATTCAACTGGATCCTCGGTGGTGATAATCTTGTTTTCGGGTGATTTGATTTCGAGCAACGAGCTATACAACGTAGTCGTTTTACCGGAGCCGGTCGGACCGGTGACCAAAATGATTCCGTGGGGCAATCGAATCAGTTCGCTAAATAGTTTGTAAGTTGCTTCGCCCATGCCGAGGTTTCGCAAATCGAATTTCATCGAGCCTTTATCGATGATACGCATGACCAAGCTTTCGCCGTGGATCATCGGTATCACCGAAAGACGAATATCGATCTCGCGACCATGCACTCGCAGTTTGATTCGGCCGTCCTGAGGCAACCGCTTTTCGGCGATGTTCAGGTGAGCCATGATCTTGAGACGCGAAATGATGGCCGCTTGAAAGCGGTTGATTTCGGGTGGGATGGCCTGTGTATGCAAGATACCATCGATGCGGTAACGGACCACGATTCCGGCGGATTGCGATTCGATGTGCACGTCGCTCGCACGTGTATCAATGGCTTCTACGAGGAGTTCATTGACGAGCCGAACGACGGACGCCTCTTGGGCTTGTTCTCCGAGTTCGCTGCCATCGGCTTCGATTTTTTCGAGCAGTTCAATTGCGTCGTCTTCGTCGGCTTTGGAAGCCATGAGACCTTCGACCGTTTCGCTACCGACACCGAGGTGCTTCTTGACGAGTTTGGCGATTTCGTCTTTTTCTGCAACCAATGGGACAACAGCCATCCCGGTCGCCGCGGACGCTTCGTCGAGCGCATACAAATCGAGCGGATTGCTGGTCGCGACGTAAAGTTGTCCTCCCTCGCGTTTGACTGGAAAGAGCGAGTGCCGATAGATTAGCTTGAGCGGGAAAATTTGTAGCAACGTGAGGTCGACGTTGGTTTCACGAAGGTCGACAAAATCGAGTCCGAACTCCTCTGCAACGACCTTCAACGCATCTTCTTCTTTGGCGAAGCCGGCTTTGATAACGCTCTCAAGGATGCCGCCACCGTTGGCGGTCGCGCGCGATTGTTGGAGTTGCTCGCGGTTGATTAGACCGCGTCGCAATAAGATTTCGCCAGCTTCGGTAATCATGGGCAATGGGACTCAGTAAGTGTTTCTGAAAAAGGGATCTTGGGTGCATTGGGATTCGTGTATTCACCTTAACGGCCACCGCGAGTGTTTCCACCCCGTTGCCCACCGCCTCCTTGACCACCGCCGCCTTGCCCTCCGCGTTGCCCACCACCTTGTCCGCCAAAGCCGCCTTGAGCGCCGCCGAATCCTCCCCGTTGAGCGCCACCGAACCCGCCTTGACCGCCGCCGAACCCACCCTGACCGCCGCCGAACCCACCCTGACCGCCACCAAAGCCGCCTTGACCGCCGCCGAAACCACCGAACCCGCCAGCGCCGGTAGCACCGCCCCGGTTCCTGAATTGCTGCAAGAAGTCTGCTGGGTTACCAGTGGTAGCACCGGTTGAACCAGGGGTCGTGGAGGCAGCCGTACTGGTTTTGACGCTAGCACCAAATGCAGATTTGAGGGCGTTCTGCATGGTTGTTGGGTTTACTTCCGCCGGCATGGGCATGACTATGACGTCCTTCTCATCATCCTTGGATGCTTGATCCATTTGCATTACCAACTTCTTCACGTCTTCGAAAAGCATCGGTGGAGCTACCACAATCAACGCATTGTTCTTTTTATCCGATGCGATAGTCATGGTTTGCTCTTTGAGTTCGCTTTGAGCAGCACCTCCAGCTCCTCCACGTCCCCCACGTCCGCCACCAGCACCACCGATAAGTGCCAAAAACTCTTGCGGCGAAGGTTGACGCTGCGCGCCACCAGCACCAGCAGGCTGCGCGATTCGGTCGGCAAAGACTTGTTTCACAATGGCTTCGATTTCTTCGACAGCGACGTAGTCAATGAAAATGGTTTCAGGGCTACCACGAGTTAGATTCTCCACCTCGCTATCGGGAACATCGATCAGCGTGATAAGGTCCTCGACCATTTGCATATCGGCTCCATTGCATTGAACCCAAAGGCAATTGAGGCGAGCGTCAGGTGTTATCGCGACACTACCGGTCGAGCCGGTACCAGAAACCGCGGCGGTTGCACTTGAGGAACCACCACCACCGCCGAACATTCCGCTAAAAATCCCGCCTCCGCCTAACACGCTGGACGCGACTTCACCTAGCAATCCGCCACCGCCACCGCTGCTTCCGGCAGTAGCCGCTTCGCCAGCGATAATTTTGTTGATTAATTCGGTAGCGGCCGCAGCCTTGATGTACTGAAGAAAGATCTGCGTGGGTGCCGCGGGAGTATTTTTACTCATCTCCTCGGCGAGCTTGTAAGCCTGATTGAATTCGCGGAGCGCTTCTTTATTGTCGCTGGTCACGATCAAACCGTTGGGCCCTTGTCGAATCACGATGTCGCTTTTCGATTGTGGCTCTGCGGGTGTAGCGACAGGTTTAGATGTAATTGCCCCAGTGCTTTCTTGTGCGGCTACCAACTTGGAGAACGGATTTACTTGGCCGGAGCTTTGTGCGCTCTTGCCATCGGTGGGCGGCTTCGGAGCTGGTTCATCCCTTTTGGGTGCGCTGACTTTAGCCTTCGACTCAGGCATAATGACACGGAAACGGGACTTGCTCTTCTTCGCGTCCATAATCATGTCAATCGAATCCAGCATGCGCTCGGCAGCTTTGCCTCGGTATGGCAAAAGCATCACCCCATCCATCAAACTCTCCACTTCGGGACTGGACGCTTCGACGGTGTTGAGCAGCTTTCGAACCTGATCAATTTCCTCCTTGGTTCCCTTTACGGTGATTCGTCCTGATGCCGCATCTGGTGAAAAGATGGGGCCTTTTGTGGATGCCGCGTCGGTACCTGTTTTGGCCTTGCCGTAAAACTTTTCCAAGGTCAACATGGCGGTTTGGGTATTGAGTTTAGACAACTGGATCACTTCGAAATCGCTGCTCTGACCGGCAAGTTCATTGATAATTTGATCCATTCTCTCATGGTCTGCCTTGGTCGCTTCGAAAAGGATGTTGCTTGTCTTTTGGTCCTGCGACATCTTTATGTTGCCTTGGCCGGCGAATGTCGACTGCAAGA
The DNA here is from genome assembly GCA_038223525.1 of Pirellulales bacterium. Classification (GTDB taxonomy): domain Bacteria; phylum Planctomycetota; class Planctomycetia; order Pirellulales; family Pirellulaceae; genus JBKCUI01. Next base: position 6,750 of record JBBRGW010000043.1, on the reverse strand, counting down.
TGTCCCAAGTCGAGGTCGGGTCCGAGCCGAGAAGCTTGTGACTCTTCAGGTAAGAAGGTTCGGAAGCAACGGCTTTAGCGCCGTCGTCCGATGGCTTGACGTCGATTTCTAACGCGACCTGCTTGAGTTTTTGCAATTTGTCCGGCGTTCCGGTAGCTAAGATCTTGTTACCGAAAGGGTCCGTCGAAATGCTCAAGTCTTCCGATGTGTTGATGCCATCCTTAAGCCCCAATAGCGGTCGAGCGATCGCTAAGACTTCTTCGGCACTCACATGTTTGAGCTCAATCTTCTCGATTTTTTTGGCGCTGGAGCTGTTAGAAATCAAATCGCGAATGATCCGCAATTTGCCGCCGGTTTCGCAAACCATTACCTGTCCCACGGTCGGAAACGAAAGGACGGAGCCAGTCGGTCCGAGCAAAGCGTTCACTTCCTTGACAACCTCTTCGACCGACGCACGCTCGGGCTTAAAGACACACTTCAGAATTTCGAAAGTCCCACGCGATTCCAGTTCTTCAGGCGAGACCAGTTCCGCCAAATCAGCCACATACTTTTTGATCAGGTCTGCCGACTCGCCGCTGCCCAGATCCACACTAATCAATACGCGTTGCTTTTTGACGAGCGTGTAGCCCTTGCCCAAAAGTACTCCATTCATCACATCCATCGCTTCGGCGACGGAATACCGACGGTATTTGTCTTGGTAAGTAAAGGTCCCCTGCGGAAAAGCGTCCCCTTGCATGTTCAGCTCTGCCTCTTTTGCCAGCCACTTAAGAACATCCTTCCAGGGAGTAGCATTGAAATTGATCATGAGGCCGTCTGCCGGGCCGGTTATCGCCGGTTGTGGGCGAACGGCGATATCCGAAGCGGATGGAGCAGCTGAATTGTCGGGCGCGGCTGTTATGTCCGGCGATAAAGCAGCGGTATCGGCTTCGGTCTGAGCCGGCTTGCCAACCATGGTTTGCCAAATGGTTTTCTGAGAATCGTCCAGCAGAGCAATTAGCCTTTTGTTGATTTCAGCCTCGCCGTTGGTTCGGCCCATCTCGCGTAGAAGAGTCGACCTTCCTTCGAGTACGTTCTTCATCTTGGCGACTTGATCTTCCGAAACACCCATCAGCTGAGCGACTTCTGGCTCGATCAAAGATGCTGGCCCAAGTTTTTTACGGCGCCAAAGTTCTGCCTTGTCCCGTTGGACTTCATTCAAGATCGCAAAGCCTTGACGCTCGATTATCCGAACGTTTTCTGTAGCCTTTGCCCGTCGTTCGGCCGATGGCAATCGCCTGATTTCACTTGCGAAAGATAATGCCTGGCCTTCGTGCTGCTTGATCAGCGCTTCGAGACGATCCAGTTGGTCTTGTGTCAAACCGAGTTCCGACGCATTGGAAGGTTCCGTAATGGACGCCAAAATACCCACAATTTCTGGGTTGCCAGACGCAAAAGTGTATCCTGCACCGGACGCGATGAATGCAGAAAGGGACAGCAACGTGGATCTGAGAATGTTTCTGGATTGCATGGGAATGCTGGGGTTGGATCGCTTTTTGCGAGAATCGTGGTCAAGTTGCGCTGGAATTGACTCTAGTTGGTGGAGAACAGATGGCTAGACTGGAACGCCCCACGCCATGACAATTAGTTCGGCTTCTCAACCAAATCTTGGCTTTGTAACGGATTATATGGGGCGGGGCCAGTGTTGTAGCCCTTACTCTAACCCGCATAAGCAAAAAAGGTTCCGTTTGCCACCTCGACGTGAAGACCCTATGCCCAACTCAGAAAACTCAAATACTCGCACAAACTTAGGGATTCGCTGCCCAGCGGTCCTTCAAAATGTATTGCTAGCACTGCTCCTCCTTCATTTTTTGGGTGTTTTGTCGGAACCGCTTCGGTTCTTTTCTAGGAGCGAAGTCAGGACGGGGCCCGAATTCGCCATGTTCAGCGATCTGTTTAAACCCTACTCTCAATGGCTTTATATCAATCACGGATACTTCTTTTTCGCGCCGAATCCGGGCCCCGGGCATTTGATCCAGTGCACAATCCAGCCCCAAGTTTCCCAAACAGAATCGAGTCAGACACTGCTACTGCCGGACCGCAAGGTGCATTGGCCCCGTTTGCTTTACCATCGCTATTTCATGCTCGCGGAGTTTTACAACAGCCGATTCGCCCCAACTACGATTGGCGATGAAGAGAAAAAGGACCCGGAATTCGTACGGCGTTGGGCATATGACAAAGAGCTCTACGACCAACTCCAATTGTCGATTGTTAGCAGCTTAAAGCATTCGCAAACCGCAGAGCGGATTGAGTTGAAACGGCTCGAGCGATTGCTGCCGGACTCGCAGCAAGTGCTCAAAGAGGGGTGGACTCTGAATGACCCACGACTGATCAGTGTGCTTTCGGAAACGATGCAGGACGCCGCAGTCGTACCGGTTGACGAGTTGCCAAGCAAAACGAACGAAAGGGTACGGCCATGATCGGTCCCTTTCCGGTCCCTATGGTTGATGAGGCAATGGCAGTTGATGAGGAAAGGAACAGCGAGTCGTTCAATGTCGCTATCCGCCATTTTTTCTTCACGCCGAGCTCCGCGCACACTTTGGCGGTGATTCGAATCTGCACGGGCGCCATGATCGCTTACATCCACTTGGTATGGATGTTGGAACTCGAATCGTTCATGGGTCCGCATGCTCTGGTGGATAATGCAAGTTGGAAAGCGTTGCATCAAGGAGCCGTTCCGGACTACAAGTGGACGTATCTGGCCCATACCGATTCGATGGCGATCTTATGGGGCCATGAGCTTTTGGCATGTCTGTCGGCGCTGATGCTTTGCGCGGGCTTCTTTACTAGGACCTTTGCGGCCTTAACTTGGCTTACCACTTTGATGACTGCGCATCGCATGACAGGGATGCTTTTCGGATTGGATCAAATCGCACTGATGGTTGCGATGTATCTTTGTCTAGGCAGACCTGGAAATGTATGGAGCGTCGATCAATGGTTGCTGCATCGCTGGGCAACCGGTCTCTTGAACCGTCCTTGGGGTAGGGTAATGTCTGGGATGCCAACGTTGCGTCTCGATGAAGACGGATGTGACACGCAAGCTCCTGATTGTTGGTCCAACACTTTCTCGACCCGACTGATCCAATTGCATTTGTGCGTGATTTATTTGTTTGGCGGGCTAGGCAAATTAAGAGGCGAGATGTGGTGGGACGGAAGCGCAATGTGGTACTCGATCGCGTCCTATGAATACCAATCGATAGATATGACTTGGACTGGGCACTTTGCGATCCTCTCGTCGATGGTTACCCATTTGACTCTGTTTTGGGAAGTCAGCTATTGCGCTTTGATATGGCCAAGATGGACGCGAGCATCGACTTTAGCGATCGCTTTGCTAGTGCACGGCGGTATTGCATTGTTTCTTGGTATGTTCACTTTTGGTTTGATGATGATCGTTGCTAACTTAGCATTTATTACACCACAGCAAATGCGAACACTATTTGAAAAAAGACAGTACCGAAACGAATACAATAGCTAACCATCCCAAGCCATGCGACAATGATAACACTATCCCCGTCTTTTCACGAAAGGAGAGCCGCCATGTCATCCGCAGCCAAAGCGAAATTAACCGTCCAAGAATACCTTGCTATGGAACGTGCGTCGGAAATCAAGCACGAATTTTACGATGGCGATATTTTTGCTATGACCGGAGGGACAGCCGCGCATAGCCTAATCGCCACCAATTTCGCTTCGGAGGCGAGAGCAGCGTTGAAAGATCGACCTTGTGTTGTCTTCAACAGCGATCTGCGAGTCAAAGTCAATTCGTCGGGCCTATATACTTATCCCGATGTTACCATCGTGTGCGGCCAGCAGCAGTTCGACGACGATCAACGAGATACGCTTGTCAATCCGACCGTCATCGTCGAAGTGCTCTCCAAGTCGACGGCCATTTACGATCGCGGAACAAAATCGAAGCACTTCAGGAAGATCGAGTCCCTGCAGGCATTGATCTTGGTCGAGCAAGACAGCCCCGTGGTGGAAGTGTACCGCCGTCAACCGGAAGGGAACTGGCTGCTGACCGAGGCAACCGAATTGAGCGAGTCGATTGCGATTCAACCTCTTGGCATCGTAATCCCACTTAGTGAAATCTACCGCAACGTGACTTTTCCGGAATCTATATGAACCTTGTTGCAGAGCTCCTTTTGGTCTGTCTTGCTTGTTTGCAATCGAAACCAGACGCCGTTCTCCGTTTAAACTTTGTCGACCCATCCGGGCGACCCCGTACAAGCAACGATCGACGAGCAAAACTCCGAGGCGACAGCGGGCAAGACGTACCAGGCTCAATTGCGAGAGTCCACCGTCGATGGAAAAATCGACGTCGTGATAGACAATTCAAATACCGAAGGATGTTGTTTTGTGTATGCCAAGGGGTTTGCACACGATCTATTGAGCGTGTCGTTTTCTCAATCCCGAGCCATGCAAGTTCGCATGCAACCGGAAAGCGAAATTTCCGTCCTGGTTGTGGACCGAAATGGGAAACCGGTCTCGAATGCGAGAGTGACTCCAGGGCAAATGTTCTTCCGGCGAAGTGCCTGGATATCCAATGTCCCCAATCGGTTGCCTGGCCATCTCGAATCGAGAACCGATGCGAATGGAGTCGCAAAGCTCCAGAAGCTAGTATGCAACTGCCTCGTCTCCGTGGTCGATGTCACCGATTCGGCGTGTCACCAAGGGATCGCTGTTCAGTTTTTCTTACGAGACCGTATCGACAATATCACGGGCGAGGCGCGTAGCAACGAAGACGGGGTTTGCGAAGTTGCCGTTCAACCAGGCGAATGGACGTTCTCGATCAACGATACCACGCTTCCTGATGGGTATTGCGTCTATTACCCCGAGCGATCTACTAAGTTCACGGTGGTTCAAAGTTATGAGTTGCAAACGGCTCCACCGGTTTACGTCGGCAAAGGGCAATTGATCGAAGGAAAAATCGTGGGCTTGGACATGAGCGAGATTCGGTTCGATTGGATTAGTGCAAGAGTGAAAGACGAGAGCCAATCATGGATGGGTCGCGTGAATGAATTAGGCGAGTTCCGCATCCTTGTCCCCAACTATGTCGAGCTTGACTCGGTGAGTGAGTTTCAAATTGGCACCAGCGGAAGAGGCACTCTTGCGCTAGAATCCAAAAAACCGTGGGTTCTCAAATGGACACCAAAGGAAGAGTCAAATCCCAACGAATGAAGATTCTATTTTTGCACGGTCCAAGAGAGGCAATCGAAAAGGGGACGCAGCTCCATTCACTGCTCTTAAGTGGCCTCGCGACCGTCTCGTATCTCGAGGAATCAGTGGATGCTTTCGTAACGTTCGATCGACAAAAAGATGTGTGGTAAAAAATGAATAGCCGGAGAAAATGAATAGCCGGAGAAGGAGAGAAAGAACAAGAAAAACATAACTAGGCTAGGTTGGTAGTAATGATCCTCCGAGACAAACTTGGAGGCATTTGAAGTGGACAATCCGGACGCAAACGTAGATGGGTGGCCCCTAGAGATTCCACTCCTAGAGATTCCACTAGAGATTTCCAAAAGTGAGGCAGTGCAAAACAAAATGGATAGTAACCAGGCGATTGCCAAACCGGTTAAGCGAAAGACTTGGTTCTCTTATCTATGGCGATGGTGCATGCGATGCATTGGCTTAGCAATCGTTGCGATACTCTGTTTTTCGGCTGTCGCGTGGGTTTTGGGGAATACGCCTGTCAATTTGTCCTTTCGTCAAGCGAGTACCGACACGGGTGTTGACATCCTGGTCGTCGACAACGGCATTCACGTCGATCTGGTGATCCCGATCGATGAGCCGAGTTTCCGTTGGCTCGATCGTTTTCATGAGAAAGACTTCCGTACATTGGACTCAAGGTATCGTTATGCGCTCGTCGGTTGGGGGAATCGTCAGTTTTACATGGAGACCGAAACATGGAACGATCTCAAGATCGCCAATGTTCTTTATGCTTTTGCAGGGATGGGGGACACAGTCGTGCATGTGGATCTCGTCGGCGATTTGTCATGGTTCACCAAGGGGTCGCGCAAGATACGACTTTCTCCGGCTCAATTTAAAAAGCTGTCAGAGTATCTATGGTCGTCCTTCAAAACCGATCCAGACGGAGCGTTGATGCCGATTCCTGATCGCCACTATAGGAACACCGATGCATTTTACGTAGGGACGGGTCGCTACCATCTTTTTCGTACTTGTAACGTTTGGGCTGGAGCGGGGCTCAAAAGTGCGGGGGTTCGAGTTGGCTATTGGACGCTCACGCCCGGATTGCTGTTCGCCTGTTTGCCGGAACCGCCGCCGGAGACATGACTACTAATTCAGGCGACTGGCGATCTGTTGCTGAAGAGATACGATGGCGGCTTGCAGTTCTTTTGCGTTACTACCAGTTAGCTGCTCATCCGACGACTGCGGAATGCCAAGGATCTTTTGTAGCGTGCGAATTGTGTTCGATTTCTCTTGGACGATTCCGCTTGCCACTCCCCGTGCTTCGCCCCGTGCTTCGCCTTTCTTGATCAGCTGATCTGCGACCGAGCCAGGTTCTGGTTGGACGGGCCAGAATTCTGAGACCAATTCGTTCATCTTTTCTTCTCCTAAGACCGGATTCACGGACATCACATAAACCCTTATCGTATCGAGTAAATCTTTGACTTGCTGCAGGCCGACTACCTGAGAGAGCATTTGAAACAGGGACCGCAGCACAGTGTCCAATTCCGCGACTCTGCCATATTTTAGCAG
>JBBRGW010000042.1:0-14668 GCA_038223525.1 Pirellulales bacterium | reverse complement strand
ACGGCAATTGACCTTGGATAGATTCCAACGCGACGTGGTGGCGGACATCGACTACAGCATTGCATGGATTGTTACTGTGATCAAAACGGCTCCGATGCTAGGGTTGTTTGGGACGGTTATGGGAATGATGGGAGCGTTCGGAAAATTGAGCTCGGCTGCCAGCGTGAGTCCAGCCGAATTGGCCAGCGACATTCGAACTGCTCTGGAGACGACGGCCATTGGTTTGGCGATCGCTGTGCCGCTGGTAATGGCGATGGCTAGCATCAGCAATCGTATTCAGCATATGCAGGATTTGGTTGCGTCCGGGTTGACTCGGGTGATGGAGGCTTACAAGATAGGGCTTGCTCGAGACGAGCAGCGACGTTCACGACAGAGTGCTTAAAGTCTAGAAAGCAGGTTCATTATGAGCGATGCGATTTTGGACGACGAATCGTTGCCTGTCGATCTATCTGCGGATACCGATTGGGAGCCAGTAACATTAGGAGAGCGTCCTCCGTTGGATGACGAGATGGATATCACGCCGATGATCGACATGGTATTCCTCCTTTTGATTTTTTTCATCCTGACCTCCAAGATGACCGGTGAAAAAACCTATCCCGTCCCCCCTGCAAAAAACGGAAGCGCAGTCGTTATCAAGAATTGCGTTTCTATCTTGGTAAGCCGTGGGACCGGAGTTACGCCGTTGGTTGCCCGGGGAGACGGGACAACTTTTTCTGAGGATCCCGAATTGCAAGCAGCTGAGATTGCCGAATACATTCAGCTTGAACTAGAAACTGGCGGCAAAACGGAGATCTTGGTTCGAGCCGAAGGGAACGTGACTTCGGGACAAATGAAGAAGGTGAAGCAAGCTATTGCTGAGGTGCTCGAAGAGGGCAAGATGATCAATATTGCCGTATCGGAGTCGAGCTGATGTCAATCCATGTCCAATGCGAAAAATGCAAATCCACCCATTCGCTCAACCGCCGTTTATTGGGACGATCAATCCGTTGCCCCGTATGCGATGCAACGATCAAAGTCGCTGTTGATCTCCCCAGCGCCGACGATCAAGAAGAGTTGGTTGAAAGCCAATTGGTGACTGATGACTCGGATGATGACTCGGACGAGATTGCTGAAGTTGAATTGGTAGAATCTAGCTCGGAAGCCGTTTCCGATAGGAATAGTCGATCTGATAACGAGCTCCATTCCGATATTGAGAAAAGTGATTCTGAGCTTTCGGTTATGTTGGCGAAGCAGGATGACGAAGAAGATGAATTTTTCTTTCCGAAACGACAGCTTCCCAAAGATGACATGGACATGACTCCGATGGTGGACGTGACGTTCTTGTTGCTTATCTTTTTCATGATTACCTCTTCGTTTACAAGCGAAAAAGTGATCGAAGAGCCCCCCCCTTTGATGGACAATGCGAGTACGAATGCAAAGGAGGAACCGGAAAAGATTCTTGACACCGTGCGTGTTCAAGTCGATGAATTCAACGCGTACACAATTATCTTGCCGGGCGGCGAGGACCGTCAAGCGAGCAGCAAGCAAGACTTGTTGATCGCGTTGGCTGACGCTCGTAAAGAACTTGTAACTGGAGCAAACGACGATGCTTTAAAGCTCGCCGTGGAAGCTCACACAGAGTCCATTCATGCGGCTGTCGTGGCAGCGGTAGATGCTGGGCGAGAAAAAGGCTTCAATAGTATTCAAGTGACCGTGGTCGAGGAGTTTGATTAATCGATGGCAGCATCGCAATTTATAGCCCTGTTGGAGAGTCGTGGTCTACTGGACCCAGAGATCATCGTTGAGCTCAATCGACAGGTGGAGCAATCCAAAGTCCGCGTCACCCCCGAAGCCATTGCCAAGTTGTTGGTAGACAACGGTCAGCTCACCCGTTTTCAAGCGACCAAATTGGTAACCGAACTCAACGAATCGCTAGGAAGCAGCAAACCCGATCCGTCTGTCGCACTCCGAGGCGGACGTCCTCTCGAACAAGAGCCGATCAATGACCATGATTCGGTGGATGATCTGCTTCCTGCCGACGTAGTTGAGGTGGAGGAGTCTGTTGAGTCGGTTGAAGTCATTGAGGATGACTCGGAAATGGTAGAAGCTCTCGCCTCAACCAAGAAATCGCGCAAGAAGAAGACTCCCTATGAGCTGGATGAACTTCCGCAACGAGTCGTTAGAGATGTCAAAGTAAAGAAAAAGAGTGCGTGGGAGTCGTTCCGAATCATCGGCTACGCGTTCTTGGTGTTGATGCTCATCATCTTCTTTATCCCGTTGGCGTTTTGGTTCATGAAGGGTTCGGCCGACGACGCGTTCACGCAAGCGGAAAACGCATACAAGTCGCAGGATTACGAACGCGCTAGCAAGACGTTTGGCGACTTTGCAAACAACTTTTCGAACGATGAGCGGGTTAGTCAATCCAAGGTGTTTTCTGCATTGTCCAAGGTTCGTCAGAACTCAGAAAAAATCGCCGATCCCGCCGTTGCATTAAAGTCCTGTCAGGAAATTCTGCCAACGATTGTCAATGAGTCCGCGCTCGGACAACTGCGAGGCGATGTGACGGACGTTTTGCTTCGGATCGCGGAAAAGTTTGTGTTGAAAACGGAGAACACTGCGTCCATTGCAGAGCGCAAAGTGTTGATCGAAAAGATGAATCAGCAAATGGAGTTGATCCGCGACCCTCGCTATGTGGGCACACAGGAAAGAACCCAAAACGAATTGCGAATCAAGACCATCGAGGAGAACCAGAATCGATTGGTCCGTGACATCCAACGGGGAGAAGAGTTAACATTGACGATCGCGGAGATGACCAAGTCGGTCGAGTCCAAGAACGTTTCCATGACCTATGAGCTGCGTAAAAAACTTTTGCGTCGATACCCGCAGCTTGAAGCCGACGCAAAGCTTGGAGAGTTGCTTAGTCAAGCCACAAACCAGCAGCAAGAGCTTGTGATCGCGTCTCCTCAGTTGCCGTCGTTGAGCAATGATCCGGAGCCAGCCAGTCGCATGCTCAGCGCGCTATTGGTGGGGCGAAAGCCCAGTGCGGCAGAAGCTCAAGGTTCGACGGTCTTCTTGCGAGGCAAAGGTTCGGTCTGGGCGATGAACGTCGCGACGGGCCAAGTGATATGGCGCAAACATATTGGGCTGGACTGGTCGGGCGAACCGATACGATTGACGCCGACCTCCGACAGCGATGTGTTGGTTTCGATTCCAGAACAGGGCAAGCTCCGTCGTCTTGCTGCCACAGATGGAACCCAGATTTGGGAAGCGAAATTGCCTGGGCGTATTCATTCGCCCTCCATCGATGGCGATGATATTTTTGTTACAACGGCAGCTGGAGAGGTCTTTTGCTTGGACGTTTCGACAGGTCAGTCGCGTTGGGGCAAGAAATTACCGCAAGCGATTGACGTAGGTGTCGGAGGTGCGACGGACAAGAAAAAGCGATATGTTTTGGGGAACCACTCCAACCTGTATGTCCTGTCTCGGGCTGGTGGCAAATGTGACGAAGTGGAGTATGTTGGACACGCTGCTTCCTCGATTGCCGTACCTCCAATTTGGATTCAAAACCAGTTGATCCTGTTCGAAAACGAAGGACCCGACTATTGCCGACTGCGGCTGTTTCAGACCAACGATGAGGGGCTCGATATACAGCCGAGTTCAACCACGATGCGATTTCGCGGACATGTTGTTGTTCCGCCCCAAGTCGATCGGCGCAGGTTAGCGGTCGTGACAAATCTCGGTGAAGTTGCAATCTTGGAAGTAGACGCGCTCAATCCTAAAGAGAAAGTCTATCGACACGTCAATTTAGTCGAAAATGAAACGGTGCCGAAACTGACCTGGCCCTTGATGATCGGCAATGACCTGTTGCTTGCTTCGACCAGACTCACGCTTTATCAAGTTCCATCCACTTCTCAAAAACTCAACCGACAATGGTCCAAAGATGAGGGGGATCAGTTCACAGCCAGACCAATCAATGCTGATGAGTACGTGATCCACACGCGAGTGGTGCGCGGCAATCTCGGTGTTCGCGTTACGGCCATCACTCTTAAGTCGGGAGACGTTGCCTGGGAGACCGATATCGGTGTACCGGTTACCTCGCTATCAAGCGATGGAAAAGGTGGCTTATTGGCGATCACATCCCAAGCAGCTGCGTATTCTTTGGATTCCAAATCATTTACTAGTAAACAACCCATCGCACAGGTCGAAAACTTAGGTCGCAATCAGCGAGCGATGATGTTTACATCGCCGGTGCCCCTCAAGGATTCACGGGTTGCGATCTTGAATCAGGCCCAGGGGAATCAAATGCTGTTGGCCGACCCGACCCGTCGCACAACAACTCCCACCAAGATGCTGCCCTTGGACTTAGGGGAGGCTTTCCCAAGCAACGAGTCGATTGCAATTGGTAATGGAAGCGTAGTGGTTCCATTAAGCAATGGGCAGATCGCTATGTTGGATCCGGACAAGGGCAAGATGGTAGGTACTCCGTTCCAGCCCGATGTTCAAGCGGGTGAACGTCCTAAATGGCTAAACCCTGTCATGCTGTCCGATAATCAAACGGTCGTTGTTGCGGATCAGCAGCGATTTATGTACAAGCTCTCGACAGGAAAACAGCTGAGACGCATCACCGCTCAGTCTCTAGAAAAGGCACTCAAGGGTAGGTTGTCCGTGATCAAAGATGTGATCGTCGGAGTCTCGGCGGGTGCATCGGGTGATCAACTCGACTTTTACGATTCAGGGGAGCTTAAGCAATTTACATCGGTTCCTGTCGAAGGCCGGTTTACATGGGGGCCATATGTCGTGACGGGTGAATCCCAGAGTTACTTGCTCGCATTGAGTGACATCGAAGGTCTAATCGCATGCGACCAGACCGGCAAAAAGCTTTGGACCAAAACGCTGGAAAAGACCGTTCTTGTCGGGGCTCCGTCCCTTTTGGAATCCGATTGCCTACTGGCTTCTACCAGCGGTGAATTGATTCGTGTAGCGATGGACAAAGGTAACATTGTGGCTAAAGTTCCGTTGGGTGAACCGATCAGTGGCCAGCCAATCGTCATGGGAAAGGGGCTCGTTGTTCCTGGTGATGAAGGAATCGTGTTGACGGTTCCCGTGCCGACTGGTTCGTCGGAAAACGCAGGGGCAAGTCGATGAACAGGCTGTTCTTTCGCACATGGATTGGAGTTTGCGTTTGTGTTTTTGCGGTCGCAAAACTTGCAGCCCCCGTTGTTGGTGCGCCACAAGACAAACTCCTGGAAGAGATCGGCGTTGAGGGTTCGGTGCTGGATGAAGCCCCGTTCGATATCATCACGCTCAAGAAGGACGAACAAGGGCGAAGCGTCAAAGTTAATCCGATCGATTTCCCCAATCGTAAGGTGCCTGAGGCACCCAAGGATACCGATCGATTTAGGGTGGTCTTTCCATTGTTCGCCGGTCGAGTTTATGAGATCCAGTGGAAGGATATTGAGAAAGTTATTCTGTATGAAGAGCTAATCTTGCAGAGAGCCACTGCGCTGCTCGAACAAAAGAAGTTCAGCGAAGCGTTTGAGCACTTGGATTTTTTGATCAAGAACTATCCGCAGACACAAGGACTATCGAGGCTTCGACGCGATTTTCTTTACAAAAGCGCGACAGAGATGGTTGGGCAACGTCAACTGCCTCACGCGCTGGGAGTTCTCGAAGAGTTTCAACGCATGTTTCCTGAGGACAAGGATAAGGAAAGGATTCGCAACGCGATTTCGAATGTATCGAGCCAACTGGTGGAGTCCTATTTCGCGTCGAACGATTTAGGGACGGCAAGAGCAATGGTCTTGAGGTTGGAAAAAGATTACAGCAAAGATCCTCTGCCGGTGGTGGCAAAGTGGCGAGGCAAGTTTTTGGAGTTGGCGACTGGGTTTCGCGATATCGCCATTCGTGAAAGAGATGCTGGGGATTATTCGAAAGCTAGGCAAGCAGCATTGAGGATGCTTGCCATTGAACCTGACATCGAGGGTGGAAAGCAGTTGCTAAATGATTTGATCATCGCGTATCCGATGATTCGAGTTGCCGTTTTTCAATCTTCCAATCATCCAGATTCGGCCGCGTTGGCCGATTGGGCCGCAAGCCGTTATGGCCATTTGGTTTCCAGGCCGCTCTTTGAATTTCGAAGCACAGGCCCTGAAGGTGGCCAATACCGTTTCCGTTATGGATCGTTTCAGCATAGCGATGATCGTACCGAGTTCGATCTGATGATACAGAACCCAGGAAAGGAGGGGGTGCCAGATAGTCTTTCCCTTTCGCAAGCGTTTTTGGATCGGGCCACTGTCGGGAACGCGAGCTATGCACCCAGTTGGGCATCGATCATCGATAGAGTCTCCGTCTTCGGGCCAGAACGACTGAAATTAAAGCTTCGACGACCACACGTTTTGCCTCAAGCGTTCTTGCAATGGGAGCTAATCGAAAAAAACAATATGCAAGACACCAAGCCGCTCTATCGGATTAAGAGCAACGAGCCTGGTTTGCGAAGATTTGAATGGGCGGATTCGAATCCGCCGGCCGATTTCCAACCCAAGGAGATTCAGGAAATTCTGTATTCCGATCCGCAGAAGGCCATCGCCGATCTGCGACGCGGAGACATTGAGATTATCGATAGGCTGTTTCCTGCCGACGCATTTCAGCTTCGAAACGTGACGAGTGTGATTACCGATCAGTATGCGTTACCTATGGTGCATATGCTGATTCCTAAAACCTCCAATGCCTATATGGATAGCAGCGAGTTTCGACGAACATTGCTGTACGCGATCAACCGAGAAGCGATTTTGAACGGTGAGATACTGGGCAACAGTCGGTCCGATACGAGTCGCGTGATCAGTGGTCCATTTCCTTTTGGAGCAACGGATGCGGACCCTATCGCGTATGCGTACAACAAGAACGTGGACAACTACCCTTACGATCCGAAATTGGCCAAGGTGTTGTTGATGCTAACGAAATCAAAGCTCGCGAGCCAAGCGGCAAGGAAGAGAGAGAAACCAATTTCCATTCCCACGATTCGACTCGGTGTGCCGGACAATGAGTCTGCCAAGGTAGCCGGCGAAGCGATCGTGCAGGCATGGAAGCTTGTCGAGATCCCCGCTGAGTTGGTCGTTATTAAAAGCGATTTAGAAAAAAATGAAACACCAGAAGTGGATTTTCTTTACGTGTCCGCCGCGGTTTGGGAGCCAGCGACGGATGCGGAACGATTGTTCGGAGTGGGCGGAGCGGCACCAAGTTCAAATCAATACGTGGTTCAGGCTTTAGGCAAGTTGAGCGTTGCTCGCAATTGGCGCGAGGTCCGAGACGAATGCAATAACTTACACATGGTCGTAGCGGCCCACTTGCCCGTTCTACCGCTTTGGCAAGTCAGCGAGACGTTTGTCTACCGAAGAGAAGTCGTCGGTATCGCAAAGAAGCCGATCAGCCTTTACCAGGACGTCCAAAAGTGGAGGCTACAAGCACGATGAGCTTACGCCGATTTCAACTGATTGCATGGCTCTTTGTTTTGGTTTGTGCCACCCAGTCGCAACTGCTGGGGCAGCAACTTGTGGGGCAGGGTGTTTGGGAGTATTCACCGTATCGAGTTAAGTTTTGGCTGAGTGTGTCCCCATCGTTGGGATTGAGCGAAGAGTCTGAACGGGAGATCCACAAGCAGATTGTGGAGTTTTCCGAAGTCAATTTTGGCCCAACATGGCAGACCGAGGTTGAGACGACGCCAGATGGACTATTCGGATCGGTTCTCTATCGGCTCGATGAGTTTACCGTCGAACAACTGCTTTCACGCGAGTTGCTTCTCATTGTCGGTAAATCGGACGAAGCGAAGCAGGCTTTTTTGAAGATGAATCCGCCCCCACCAAAACCTGCGGTGGATCCGAATAAGCCAGCCAAAGCGCCAACCAAAGCAGAACAGGATGCGATCCAAGACCTCGAAGCCCGCAATGCGAGCCTTCAAAGCGTTCGCACGCTAGATTCCGCCATAGAACGGATGAAGCATGTTGCCATCCAACCACTTTTGTACAATGCGTTACAACGGGACATTCTGCCGTTTCTTGAGACGAAGCAGTGGGCTAATTTTAAAGAGATCGTGCAGCCATTCGATGGCACCCTGGAACAACTTCAAAAGCAACTTGCCAATGGGGAAACGGTTGCGGCGTTGATACAGAAGATGGATCTCGACAAGTTCAAGAAGGTCGCTAGGCAGATTCCTGCCAGGCTTCTGTGGCAACCCGAGGCTTTGCTCCGCGATCACGACAAGGTCTTTTTGGCGTCGGTCGAAAAGGTGGGCGAGTCGATTCGGATTCAAGTGAAAGAACTCGATTCCTTTGTGAGGCGAATGGGGGAGGTTGCATCCACGAACGTAGTCTCCAAGCAAGAGATACCGCGTGCGATTGCTGAATTGGCTGTCGAAGCTTTTTCGCCTATTGTGCGAATTGAGGAGACGGATTTCAAGACCGCAGTGTTGCGGGTTAAAGCTGCTGGCCTTTTGACAAAGGGCGATCATCCTATCAGTGTCGCGCCGGGTGATGTGTTATTGCCCATCGTTCGACGGGATGATTCCAATGGCAATCCTACGTTGCTACAGGCTATCCCATTTACTTTTGTGGCGGTAACCGAAAGAATCGATAATATTTCGAAACTATATGGAGCGATCTTCACGGCAAGTCGCGGTTCGCTTTCGTCCGCGAAGAATCGCCGAACACAGCGAGTAGGCTTAAAATTAAAACCGCATCACCCCGACAGCGAGTTGAAATTAGGAATCAAAAACCAGCCGGGAACAGCATTTGTGGGCGCAGAGGTTTATCGCAGGACGCCAGGTAGCGACGATTTGCAGATGGTCGGCCGCACCGACTGGCGCGGCGTTGTTCCGATCGGCATCCATATCTTGCCAACGATTCAATACGATCCGCCGAACGAAAGCAAGGTGGCTGCGATTGCCAACGCCAGGAAGATTTCCAAGACCCCAGTCGATCCTCCTGTTTACAAGCTGAGCGATGCCAAAGCGCCCGTTCTGGCGAACAATTCCTCCAACACCGAATCGCTGTCTCAAGTAAAGAATCCGGTCTCAGCATCGGTCAAGGAAAGCGCCGATGCGAGCGAAGGCGATAAACAAACAGATGCACCGGTGCCGGTTGCCAAGAAGCCCGTTGGCTTTATCCAAATCAACGTCCCGCTATACCTCTACTACGTCAAGAACGGGGACACCCTGTTGGCTCGCCTTCCCATTGCAAATGGGATGAAGTCGGTCGAACAAGCGGACTTACCGGACGATCGGAGGCGTTTAGAGACCGAAGCGCTTTTGAAAGGTTTGCAGGGAGAAGTTCTCGACGTAGTCATTCGGCGGAAAGTGCTTGAAGCGAGAATTAAGCAAGAGATCCGAAAGAAGGATTTTGAAAAAGCGGAAAAGATGCTGGAGGAGCTAAAGCGGGTCAAGTCCTTTGAAAAGATGTCGGAGCAAGTCGAGGCGATTCAGCGGAGAGCATTGGCAGCCGAACGCGGTCCATTGCTTTTTGGTGTTTCCAAAAAAATCGAGACGATGCTCGACGCCACGAAATCGTTGATGCAGAAGTACCTTCAGGACACAATTGTTCGAACCTTAGAGACCGAGATACTCGACGCAAAATGACGAAGACCGTTTTGGATATAGGTAATTGCGACCCAGACCACAACGCAATCCAGAAAATGTTGACGAGTCGTTACGATGTCGTCGTATTGAGGGCGGATCAACTCAGCGATGCGCTGATTTTGCTTTCCAAACAAAATGTCGATTTGATTGTGATCAACCGAAAGTTGGACATTGACTATAGTGATGGGGTAGAAGTGCTCCGGCATCTTAAGCGGGAGCCGACCACTCAGTCCATTCCGATCATGGTTGTCACCAATTACGCTGAGCATCAATTGGCGGCGGTAGACGATGGGGCTGAGTACGGCTTCGGCAAACTACAATACGCAGATCCAGCAACCCATGAACGCCTTTCGCGTTTCCTCGAAAAGAAAACTGCCTAGCAATCCACTCCGCGTGGCAAGGAAAATTATGAACAAAAAAAAGGATGCCGATGAGATAGAAAAGGTCCGCGATATTTTGCGAAAAGCGGGACTGCGAAGTACACCTGCGCGCATTTCGGTGTTGAGCGCGCTGCGGAAAAGTAGTAAACCGCAAACGCACGCCGAGTTGTCTGACAAATTGGTACCGATCGGATTCGACAAAGCGACTGTTTTTCGCAATTTGAGCGATTTGACCGATGCTGAATTGGTCAGTCGAACGGAATTGGGGGACCACGTTTGGCGATTCGAGATTCGCGATCCGTCGCACGACCGCAGCAGCCACCCCCACTTCGTTTGCGTCGAATGTGGAACCGTTGCCTGTATGGATGGAATTGGATTGCCGGATGAATCGATGAAGAAGTCGCTCAACATCGCGAGGATCAGCGAGATACTGGTCAAGGGGCACTGCATGACCTGTGAACCGTTGGTTGGCTAGTTGAGTACGACCATCGGTCCCGCCCTGCCGTACAGTTCCGTTCGGAACAATGGTCCGAGCTAAAGGGGGGCCACAAAGCTCCTTCCCCCAAGGCCTTGGGGGCTCTCCGCCGCGAAAACAACAAAAAACCGCCTAGTTTTTGGGAAAATTTCTTCGCAAGGCGAAACGTAGGGGGTTGATATGTGTTATCAAAAAGAATGGTCCTGGTGTTCGGTGCTAGGTTCTGAACTCTTCTCGTTTATCTCACTTGAGGTTAACAAAATGCGAATCAGTCGTTTGTTGTCTAGAGCTTTACTTATCGGCTGCATCGCGTGTGCTGCAGTTCCATGTGCATTTGGCCAGGGTGGCGGTGGCGGGCCAGGGGGCGGTGGCGGTCGTGGCGGTTTCGGCGGTGGCGGTTTCGGCGGTGGCGGAATGGCCTCACTGCTAGGCATTACCGAAGTTCGAAAAGAACTCGATATGGACGAAGAATCGATCAAGGACCTTGAAGCGGCATCCAAGGAGATGCGAGACGAAATGATGAGCAGTTTTGGTGGCGGTCGTGGTAACGGTGGCGGCGGTGGCGGTACCCCTCCCGACATGACGAAAATGCGGGAAAACATGGCAGCTATGCAAGTCAAAATAGAAAACAAGCTAGCCGATATTTTGAATCCAAAGCAGTTCGATCGGCTTATCGGGTTGTACATACAACGCGATGGCACTCGCACGTTAAGCAGCAAGATCATTTCAACCAAACTGGAGATTACCGAAGAACAGAAGGCGAAGATTGCTGAAATTGAGAATGCTGCTGCCGAAGAAATGCGAACCATGTTCGGTGGTGGGCGGGGTGGCGCGGGCGGCGGTGGTGGCGGTGGTGGTGCTGGTGGTGCCGGCTTCGCTGACATGCGTGAGAAAATGGATAAGATGCGAAAAGAAAGCGAAGAGAAAACGAATGGCGTGCTGACCGCAGCCCAAAAGGCAAAAATGGAAGAGCTCAAAGGAGCTAAGTTTGAATTCCCTGCACCACAGCCACGCGGTGGCGGAGCAGGTGGTCGAGGCGGCCGAGGCAATAACCCTCAGTAATTCGTATGAACCATTTGATTTAATTGAAAGAGGCTGGGAGAATCTCCCGGCCTCTTTTTTTTCCACGGCATTCTAAACAGTGCTAGACCTGTTTTGACAATTCACTACCACCATGAATCGATCGCTCGCTCCTTCGTTCTTTGTTTTCCTTTGCTCCTTTGCACTTGCTCCTATAACACATGGGGATGAACCGCTCGTCATCTCCGAAAAAGCCAAGCAAATCCATGCCAGCGGATATGTTTGGGATGGCCACAACGATTTACCTTGGGCCGCACGGGAGCGAAACGATGTTCGTTTCGAAAAGATGGACCTTTGGAACGAGCCCAAGCTGCACACAGACATCCCCCGTTTAAGGGCCGGAAATGTCGGAGCTCAATTTTGGTCGGTCTTTGTACCCGCCAAGACTCGGCAAGCAGGAACGGCTTTCCAAACCACGATGGAACAGATTGACTGCGTCTACGCGATGGTGAAAAAGTACCCGGACATCTTTGAGATCGCTTTGACTTCCGAGGATGTGGAGCGAATCCAAAAATCGGGAAAGATCGCTTCATTGATGGGAGTGGAGGGTGGACATTCCATTGAAAACTCGCTGGGCAAACTCAAAGAACTTTTTTCACGCGGCGCGAGATACATGACGTTAACTCATGGCGATACCCTCGATTGGGCCGATGCAGCTACGGACCAATCGAAGAGTGATGGACTCTCGCCATTTGGTGAAGAGGTCGTGCGGGAGATGAATCGGATGGGGATGCTGGTCGACCTTTCCCACGTTTCGCCTGAAACGATGACGGACGCGCTAAACATTACCAAAGCGCCGGTTATCTTCTCGCATTCGTCCGCACTCGCTGTGGCGGATCATCCGCGAAACGTCCCCGACGATATTCTTTTGCGGGTCAAGGAGAACGGCGGGTTGGTCATGATCAACTTTTTTTCAGGGTTCGTAGTGCCTGAATCGGCCAAGAACCTCAAGGACATGTTCGGTGCACGTCGCACGATTGAGAAAGAGTTTGGGGCTGATTCCGATGGAGCGAAGAATGCGATGCAAAAGTGGAAAGCTTTGCACCCAACGATTCCTGGTGACATCTCGATCGTCGTGGATCACATCGATCACGTGGTCAAAATTGCAGGGGTTGATCACGTTGGATTAGGTGGGGATTTCGACGGAGTCGATATGCTGCCCAAGGGGCTCGAGGACGTTTCGAAATACCCGTCGATCACGGAATTGCTACTTCGAAAAGGCTACTCGGAGGCAGCTATTCACAAGATCATGTCCGGCAACATGATGCGTGTACTGAAAGCTTGCGAAGCAGCCAAAGGATAGCCTCTCTCTACCAAAAGTGAATCATTGACAGGCACTGGATTAGTTACTCTGCGGGGGGCATCAGTTTGCGACGCGCGTCGTACGCATACCAATCCTCGACTCGCTTTCGAGCCCACGGCGTCTTGCGAAGGAACACAAGACTCGACTTCACACTGGGATCGATTTGGAAACATCGAATGGGAATCTGTCGGCCCAACTCTTCCCAGCCGTGTCGGTCGACGAGTCGTACGATCATCATCTCCAATGTGATGCCATGAAGAGGATCGCGGGACGCGGCTTTTTTGGGAGCAGGTTCCTGCGACTCAGGTGTATCGCTCATTCTCAGTGAACTCGCTGGCCAGGGACTGCGCCCGAGTCGATTCCCAGCAAAAAGACTTCGGTGCCACCGGGGCCTGCTGCAGTCACCATCCCTTCGCTCAATCCAAACTTCATTTGTCGCGGCAACAGGTTGGCAACAATCACCACCAATCGGCCTTGAAGTTGCTCGAGCGTATAAGCGGCTTTGATGCCTGCAAATACGGTTCGAACGTGCTCGCCACCTAGACTTACGGTCAACTTGACCAGCTTCTTTGCCTCCGGCACTTCTTCTGCCTTGAGGATTCTCGCGACTCGCAAATCGACTTTGGTGAAGTCCTCGATGGTGCAAGTCGGAGCAAGTGGCTCTTGCAGCAAAGCCTCACCTGAGTCGCCAGCCGCCACTGTGGTGGATTCTATTGACGCAGCAGCGGGTGTTTCAGTTAAAGCAGCGTTTGTTTCAGCTTCTTTGCTTTCTTCGATCATGGCTTGGACTTTCTCCGGGGCAATACGTTGTAATAAGTGTTCGAACTTAGAAATGGGGCTGCCAACCAAAGATATTTGGCTGTCTTCCCAACGGACAATTTTTGTTTGCAACAGTTGGCCGCATTGTTCCGACAATCTTGGCAGGACCGGGGTCAAGTAGACGCAAAGCTGTCGAAAGAGGTTCAGAACAATCGTGCATACTTCCTGCAGCCGCACTTGTTGAGTTGGGTCTTTCTTGAGGGCCCATGGAGCCGAGTTTTCGACAAACGCGTTCGCTTGATCGGCTAATTCCATGATCAGCCTCATCGCGCGCGAGTAGTCGAGTTGCTCGTACGCTTGAGCGATTCGCTCTCCCGCCGCGGCGCCCGCAGCGAACAATCCACCATCGTGCGGATACTCGATAGAAAGCCCGAGGGGTTCAGCAAAGCGGGCCGTGCGACTTGCGAGATTGACCACTTTGCCTACCAAATCAGAATCGATCTTGTTGGCGAACTCTGCCAAATTCATATCGATATCATCGAGCTTGGGGCCCAGTTTCGACGCGTAGTAGTACCGAAGGTAGGATGGATCGAGATGTTTTAGATAGGTCGATGCTTGAAACTGAGTCCCGCCTCGTTTCGACATCTTTTCGCCATTGACGGTCAAAAACCCATGGATGTGCACAAACTTGGGCAATGAATAACCGGCGGCTTTGAGGACACCGGGCCAGAACAACGTATGAAAGTAGGTGATGTCTTTACCGATGAAATGGTGGATTTCGGTGTCTTCGTTGCGCCACCAGTCCGCTAACGCTTCGTTGTTTTTCTTACACCACTGCCAAGTCGAAGCGATGTATCCGATCGGTGCATCGAACCATACGTACCAGAAATTGCCCTCGCTATCCGGAATCTCAAATCCAAAATAGGGAGCTGGCCGAGAAACATCCCAATCGCGAAGTGGGTTGCCCAAAAAATGTCCCTTGAGGTAGTTTGCAACCTCGGCCTGCAGATGCTCGCCACATTGAGTCCATTGTTCGAGAAATGCGTGCTGCTTTTCCAATTGAACGA
>JBBRGW010000041.1:0-14745 GCA_038223525.1 Pirellulales bacterium | reverse complement strand
CTAGGTGGCGCGGCGGTGGCTGGAACTAGTTTGCCGATCGATCGTCACTACACTGCTGAATTACTAGGCTTCGACGGGGTCGCGGCCAATAGTATCGATATCAGTAGCGACAGGGATTTTGCAGTGGAATCGGTATTTGTTTTGACCATGATTTCAGAACATTTGAGCGGTTGGGCCGAAGAGTGGATCCTTTGGTCTACGACGGAGTTTGGATTCATCAAATTGCCGCATGCGTTTTGTACGGGTAGTTCCATCATGCCACAAAAGGTGAATCCGGACACACTCGAGCTAACGCGAGGGAAATCCGCGAGAGTGATTGGCAATTTGCAAACACTTTTGGTGCTCATCAAAGGGCTGCCGTTAGCCTACAACCGAGATTTGCAAGAAGACAAACCTCCCTTGTTTGATTCTTTCGACACCGTCATAGCTTGCCTCGAATTGGCGATCCCGATCGTCGAGCAATCGGAGCTTCAGTCGGAAGTCATTTCTGGAAAACTGGATCAAGGGTATCTCGATGCGACTGCGTTGATGGAAGGCTTGATTGCTCTAGGGATGCCGCAGCGAACGGCGCATCACAAAGTGGGAGCCTTGGTTGGTATCGCAAAATCGAGAGGTGTTTCACTCGCCGAGTTGACAGACGATGAAATCAGATCGGTGGACGAAACACTGGATCGAAAAATCCGTTCTACGTTGGGGGTGCGCGGCGCGGTCCAATCCTATTGCTCCTATGGATCAAGCAACCCAGATCGTGTGGAAGAACAGGTCAAACGATGGGAAATTTTGCTTGACAGAACCTAATCCGTAAGAATTTGTGAGCATCAAAGCTCGAACCTCCTTTTACCCATTTAGAGCGCGGAAACTCATGCGACCGGATTTCGTGTACTTCGATCTTGGCAACGTTTTGCTTTACTTTGATCACAGTCTGGCTATGCGAAAAATGGCCAAGATTGCAGGTATCTCAACGGAGCAGATGCATTCCATTGTTTTCGAGGGGACGCTGCAAGTCGAATACGAAACCGGACTGATAAGTGGTACGCAGTTTGTATCCCGTATCTCCGATTCGATCGGTCGCGATCTCGATGTTGCCGATATGCTGCAGGCAGCCGCAGACATGTTCATTCCCAATTCGCATATGCTTTCGATACTGGGGCAGATACGCGATCTGGGGATCCCGATGGGGCTGCTTTCCAACACGTGCGAAGCGCATTGGAACTGGATTACGGAACTTGAATATCCCCAAGTAAAGGGATGGTTTTCTCCCATCATTCTGTCGTACAAAGTAAAGAGCATGAAACCGGATGCTCATATTTACAGCGAGGCCCAACGCTTGGCAGGGCATCATGCCTCACGAATATTCTTTACAGACGACCGATTAGACAACATTGAGGCCGCCAAAAAAGCTGGGTGGACAGCTGAGGTTTTTGTCAACGCAGACCGATTGCAGAAGACCGTTACGTCTTGGCTATGATCCAGAAGCTGCCGACCCGATTTTTCCCGTCTTCATTCAGTGCTCGGCAGGCGTATGGAAGCTTCATGTTGTTACGTGCTTTGAGATTGAATCGGTACCCAATCAACGTCGACTCTCGACAAAATCCGGTTGGCCAGATACCACATATCGGACGATGGCATCCATACGCGCTCCATGATGTCCGATAGGATTAAATGTTCTCCAATACAGACCAATGTAGTCTGTGAAAATCGGTTGCTCGCAATCGTAGCAACTTGGCGGTCCTCCAAGGTCACTTTCTGCAATGGATCCAGCTGAACGGCCACTTCGCTGGGCACCAATGCAATGGTGCGGACAGCCCCGCCAAATTCGACAAAGTACGGTCGACTCGCATCGATTTCGATCTCGAGGCTCCGATTGGCTACATCGACGGAATCCAGTTTGTTCTGTGTGAAGGTTCCTGTGTTTGGTTCGATGGACCGAGTGGGTGCAACAGTAGGCGCGGCGTTTTCGAATTCGATGGTTTGCCCGGAGCCTGATTCCTGAATGTCGACGACGGCCGTAGTGGTTTTTGGCAACGCTAACAAACATGCGGAATATTCCAAAATCTCAGGAAACGAGTTGGGTCTCCCTTCGATAACTGGCTGTTTTTCACTGGAAACAGTGTTCAATAATCGAGTCTCAATCACAAATTGAAATGCCTTGCGTATTTCTTTATTGATTGCATCATCGCATTCGGTTTGAAGCAAGGCGGACATGAACGATTTGGATTTGCTGGAGTTGTCAAGGCAGATGCCGAGTCGCTTGGCTAGGTCGTCAATCCAAGTGCATAGCTCTGCGCGAACCAAATTGCATTCGTTGATCCAGAGATCTTCGAGGAACGTCATGTGCTCGGCCAATCTCGCAAGCATCTTTGCACCCAGCGTGTGGAAGCGGGCTTCGAGCGCCATGGTTTGGAGTTGCTGGTCTAATTCCGGTGTTTGTTTTTGCAACCCGCTATACAAACGTTCAAGGACTGCATCGTGTTTCTCACAAAGTTTTTCTGAAACGACTTGAAGCGAGTTGGCGTTGACGGTGAATTTTGTTCCAACCAAGCGGACCAATTCTCGAAGATGCAACATTTCCTGGGGACCAGTCAACCAGCGAGTGATGAGCCAATCTGCTAGATTTTTCTGAGTGTCGTCAATGAGGCTTGACATCGTTCGCACAGCATTGTCAACATCTACCGCAAGCTGTTCGCAAACCTGTTCGAGATCGCGGCGTTGTTCTAAATTCAAGTGCGATTGCAACTTGGGCGAATCGTTTTGGTTCGATGCGTTAGTTGCCTCGAGGGTCTGCTGGGATGCCGATGTCTCCAACGAAGACGCGGCATTGATTCTAGATCCTGGTTCGGCAGTCGTGTTGGAGGAAGAAGTGACCAAACAGTTCATGCATTCACGCACCCATGCTTGAGCCGTCCAGTGGTTGCTGCGAAACATATCGCCGACGAAGAAGTCCATTTTTTCAAAGAGCTTGGGGTCAATGTTTTCGGATGATTTCCCTTTTTCGCTTCCTTCCAATTTTGGATCGTTGAAAGCGGCTAGCCATTGCAGGCTCTTTTGCAAACAGATGCGGTTGGATGCTTCTTCGGGTTCAATTTGAGCAGCGATTTCGACTAGTCTGGAGTTTACGGTGCTGAGCCACGTGTTCCATCCTTGGTCTGCCGTCAAGCGTTCCGATGTTTGGGCCTCTAAGCGTGTGCGTTCCATGCGCGGGCCGAGTTCCGTGCAACTGATCGACCACATGTATTGGGAGGCCTGTGCAATCGCATCTTCCCAGTCTTGGCCGATTCCACATTGGCCGCCATAGATGAGTGAAAGGCGATCAAAAGGGGGTTGATTGATTGCGACGGATTCGGGGATTTGATCGTTTTGCGGATGTAATCCTTCGGTTTGGAAATAGTGATTGATTTCGGTCAAGCAAGCCAGGGCAGAAGCCGTCGTTAAATCCGACGATGCGAATCCGTTTGGCGATGCGCAGGTCAATATCATTTCGATTGGAATGGGTATATCCAATTCGGCTGCGATTTGCCTAACTAGAAATCCAATTTCAGTTGCAATGGCGCCACCCGTTCCGCCATGTGCTGACGAAACGATTTGCACCTCGATTTGCTCCCTCAAGTTGGATTCTCCGTTGCTCTTTGCGATAGCTAGGATCGAGTCATGCAAGGCATCAAAGATCCGTCCGGCGTTGTCGAGAAACGCAAGCATACCCAGTGGACGTACCCCTTCCGTTTTTAAGGATCTTGGAATGTTGTATAACCAGCGACGGCTCAATTGGCGGAATTCGCTTGCGGCGTTTTCACGATAGTATTGCGGTGCCTTGAGTGGCATCAAAAGTGTTGATTGGTAGGGCAAACATTCTTTGCGCTCTAGATCTAGCACCGACTCAATGTTCTTTTGATCGGAGTCAATGACCAAGAAACCGAATTGGTCACCGTCCAGTTGTTCGGGAGCATTCTCGTACATTCGTTGCCGCATTCCCATCAATGCATGAGTGCCTGTTGCTCCTAGGCCGATTGCGAAACGCTTTCTTGAATTGGAAATTTCGACACAGTCGCGGGCTGATTCGGATGTTGCATCGATCTCATGCATTTCCTCTATTTCGGCCAGCATGGGCAAAACCTCAATACTCCGAGTTTGAACGGACGAGGGTAGCCTTTCTTGGGTGCTCGCGACAGAGGCCGGGCTTTTGTGCGATTGATTGCGAGAGGGAAATTGGCTCGACTTCGGATGGGTTTTCGACGGTCGTTTTCTGTTGATTGCACTATCGTGGTTTTCGTTGGTGGCGGGATGGGCCATTTGCGTATGCACTCTTTCGAGTGCAGCGACGAATTCGCGGCTATCGCTGAATCTCAACTGGGGCCGTTTGGCGAGGGCCTTGGACAGGATTGGGCGTTCCAGAAGTGGAATGGACTCGAGATTTGGCGCTTTGTTCAAATGCTCGTTTGCCAATTGAGCAGTCGTTCGCCCGCGAAACGGTAGAGTGCCAGTGAGCAATTCTTGATAGACAATTGCAAGAGAGTATTGGTCACTAAAGCGTCCGGGTCGACCATCGAACATCTCGGGCGCTGCGTAGGTCGGAGTTAGTCCACCCATTACCGACAGACTGTTCGACTGAATGTCTTTGATCAGTCCAAAGTCAGCGACCTTGACGCGGTCTGCGACGAGCAGCAAATTCGCCGGCTTGACGTCCAGATGTTGAAGATCGTGTTGCTGACATAGGAAATCCAAGCCTTCCGCCGTATCCTTCATGTAGCCAATCAATCGTTCTCGCATGATTCCAACAAACCCCTTTTGCTGGAACTCGACGAAACGATCGTGGAGCGAGCCCTGGGCAAGCTCGGTTACGATAATGAGCTGGCCATCGACGACTTCAATCCTCTCCAAAGAGAGGATAAATGGATGATTGACTTGACGTACTCTTTGCAACGATTTCAATTCGCCCGAGGCTCGATTCTCGTCGATGTTGCCATGTACAAACTTGATCGCTTTCTTGAGTCCTCCTGGCGCGTCTGCAAGCCAAACTTCGCCATATCCGCCTGCCCCCAGTTTATTGCGCAGGATATACCCTGGTATGGGTTCGAAACCCGCTTGAATGCTAGACGAAGTCATTGTCATGCGTACCTCCTTAAACTTTTTCGCTAGTTGTTGCGTGCAATGATGGCATCTGTGTCAACGGCGGGATTTGTGTCGCCTGCGAGATGGAGGGCAGAGGAGGATTGAGTTTGCTCGGCTGCATCACGAGGCTAGGGACGGACGCTGTTCCTTCTGCACTAGGATTTCTACCAAGTGTAGCTCCAATGCCTTTGGGGCTCTGCAGCAAGACGCTTGGACGCTGGCTCGTTACCGGATTGGAGAGGATTTCCGTTTTCAACGTTTGATTTCTTAGTGGCTGACTGATAGGAGCAGTTATCGGGTTCTCAGTCGGGCGGTTTAATGGCTGGGAGGGGGTTGGCAAGCCGATACTCGGACGGCTTTGAACGGGCAAATCCCAGCCCACTGGTTTGGAATTCATCGCAACCGATGATCGCATGATGGGTTGGTTGCCAAAATAATTCGTGCAAGCGAGATCCAAAAACTCAGGTCGTAACTCGACCCTTTCGCCCCGGTAAGCGCAAAGGCATGTCACCTGATGCAAAAGGTCGCGAGGATGACAACGTCGCAAGGGTCGTCCAACGCTCCGATAGTGTTTTACGATAAGTTTTTCGACAACATCTGGGCGCCAAGTGACTTCGGCGTTTTCACAAGATCGTTTGAATAGTTCCATGAACTCTTCTACTGAAGGGTCACCAATATTGATTTTGAAGGGGACACGTCGGAGGAAGGCTTCGTCGACAAGCTCCTCTGGCTGGAGGTTGGTTGAAAACAGAATGGTCTGCTCAAAGGGTACGCAAAATTTCTTGCCGGTGGGCAAGTTGAGAAAGTCGTGGCGACTCTCCAACGGTACGATCCACCGATTCAACAGTTCCGCTGGCGCGACCCTCTGTCGACCAAAGTCATCGATCAGCAAGCAACCGCAATTGCTTTTCATTTGGAGCGGTGCTTCGCAAGTGTTGCTTCGGGAATCGTGTCGGATCTCCAGGTTCTCAAGTGTCAGTTCACCGCCGACAACGACGGTAGGCCGACGTATGCGAAGCCAGCGCCTGTCATGTTCTTGATTGGCAAGTATCCCCGAGGTGGCGGTCGGTGTCTTGGATGGCACATGATACGATGCATCGAAGAGTTTGATGATCATCCCATCGTCGATGATCGCATTGGGAATCCAAATCTCCTGACCACGGCAGTTCGCAAGACATCGCGCCAAGGTGGTCTTTCCATTTCCGGGCGGTCCATACAAAAAGATTCCTGAGTTGCTGTTGATCGCCGGTCCCAAGAAGTCTAGCCAAGCAGGTTCGTAGGTTACGCCATCTAGGGCAGCTTTCAGTTCGCTACAAGTAATTGGCTCGAAGTTGCTGGCTTGGGCTTCGACACTTAAAACATAATCCATCAAGGGTACGGGTGCTGGCCCCGTATACGACATCACCTTTTGATATGCTTGCGCTCGCTTCTGTCCATTCTCCGTCAAGCTATAATAGAAATCGTTGAGAGGAGCGGGCCGCGCGTGCACGATGAGTTGTCGAACTCGCAGTTGAGCAAGTTGCTGCTCAATAATGCGAAACGGCAATCTTACCCGCTCCGTCATCCCGCGACCCGTTAGAGTGCCGATCGCGAGAAACGTTTGAAGGACCAACGACTCTACGGCCATCTCGGAGAGTCCGCACTCTTCTAGCGTCTTGGGCTCGTAGGGCCAGAACGCATCTTCGTTTAAGGCGGCTGGGAGCCCAAAACTGGTAACAGCAGAAGTGTCGCGAATTCCGAATAACGGTTGCATGGAACCCCCCTAACAATGGAGCGCACAAACTAATCGATAGAACTTGCCTGACCGACATAATCATCACTGAATGGGGCCGGGCTCCGCGTTTCATCGGCATGGAAACGAGGGGTAGATTGAATTGAAATCGAAAGATGGCCTGATAAGAAAAAATCGTGATCGCAAATGATGAATTTTTTTCGCTGCGCAGTTTTTGTGTTCTACAGTACCCAGTTGGGGTTAGTCTGCAGTAATCCAGCTGCGCTTGACTAATCGCCAAATTTGATTTATTCAATTTCCGAATAGCCAAGCCCATGATCAGCGACGCGTTGAAACTCCACAAGCCTATTTCGACAGGTGCCCGTCGAAGCCCTGGCGAAGCGACTTCCGTTTGGATCCTTGCCTCGGTTGGAAACCAAATCTCAAACGCTTTGACCGTCGTCCATCCTGTTCCCTTCTCGATTGGCAGGAAAGCAGGATGCAGCCTACAGTTGCCATCCAAGGCGGTTTCCAGCCACCATGCTGACTTGGCCATCCGAGACGGCAACCTCGTCTTAATCGATAGGCAGAGCACAAACGGTACGTACGTCAACGGACGTCGAATCACG
Source organism: Pirellulales bacterium (assembly GCA_038223525.1). Lineage (GTDB taxonomy): Bacteria > Planctomycetota > Planctomycetia > Pirellulales > Pirellulaceae > JBKCUI01. The sequence goes on along the minus strand of JBBRGW010000041.1, from coordinate 7,299 downwards.
GACATAGTAGTTCTTCGAGCAGACGACTTGATTCAGTTTGCGGACATGGCGTTCCGAGTTCGCTGCGATGATCATGCGACCGCATCGAACACGCTCGCAGAAGATGTTTGCGATCAAGCATTGGCGTTGGTTCAATTCGATCGATTGATGGAGAAACGACTGGTCACCCCCTTCTTCCAACCGATTGTATCCATCGACGGTGCCAGCATCTTGGGCTATGAAGTGCTTGCCAGGAGCCGAATGTTTGGACTCGAATCGAGCGCGGCACTATTCGGAGCAGCGGCCAAGTTGAACTTGGAAGTCGAGTTAAGCCAAATGCTAAGGTGGGAAGGGATTCGAGAAGGCATGATGCTGCCTAGCCCATCGCGCATTTATGTGAATACACACCCACTGGAATTGGGTAAAGCAGGGCTTGTCGAATCGATGGCGCTAGTAAGAGAGATGACTTCAGAGCTTCCGATTACTCTTGAGATTCACGAGTCAGCGATTACGAGTTCCGAAGAGATGTTTGAACTGCGAAGCCGATTGCGAGACCTGAATATCCAGATTGCCTACGATGATTTTGGGGCCGGACAAAATCGATTGGCTGAGCTTTGCAACGCGGCGCCCGACGTCCTGAAATTTGACATGGGATTGATTCGAGACATCGACAAAGCGGCACCTGAACGAATCAAAGTGCTTGGTTCATTGGTTCGCATCGTGTTGGATCTAGGGGTGGTTCCATTGGCTGAGGGAATCGAAAACGAAGCCGAAGCAAAGGTGTGCCTAGAACTCGGGTTTGCAATGGCGCAAGGATACTATTTCGGAAGACCCGCGCCACCCAGCAAATTTGTCGAGTAAGACCAATACGGGTCTGCAAGTGAGCGTCCTAGTTTGCTTAAAATGGATAAGGATCCTACGGGATAAACCTAACGTTTTTTGGCTTTTAGGGGCGAGACTTCTCCATGGTATCGCGTTAGGGAGGATCGTATCCTCCGGCTGAAAATGGATGGCAGCGTGCGATGCGTTTCATCCCTTTCCACATGCCACGCATCGCGCCGTATTTTTCGATCGCTTCGATTGTGTATTGCGAGCATGTCGGCGAAAAGCGGCAATTGCTTCCAAGCAGTGGGCTTATTGCACGCTGGTAAAAACGAACACATGCGATGATGGTGTACTGAATCCATTTTTGCATTCGAAGCACGTCTATCGATTGGCATTGACGCGGTAGATTGGCGGCAGTCTCAATTTCCCAAGTGGTTTTTCGGGAAAAGGCAAAGGTACCATCGTTGGTATTTTGCAAACTCCCGCAGTAGATTCGATCGAAGGCACGACTCTATTGTCGTATTGCGACAATGGTTCGTCGTACCCAACAGGAATCATCCTACCCATAGTCGGGGCGATTGTCCTTTGCCAATGGTTAGGGACATCTAGGATAGCGGATAGCTCTGGTTGCAAACAGGCTTCGCGAAGGTGTTCGACCAAAATGCTTCGAACTTCAAGGATTGCTCGTGGCTTCGTGTGGATATCTTGGTGTTTGGATTCCACCATGATTTCACTGACAACGTCGTCCATATGTGCGCTTTCGACCTGTACGACTCCATCGCCGAGTTCTGCTTCTCCACCGAACCAATGCGATTTATGGATGACCCCAACAATGTTGTGATACTTGACCCATGCAGCTCTTCTGGCTCGAAGCATCGTTGGGAAAATAGGAGACTGTGGGCTGAGCGAATCGATGCTGGTCGTTGTAGTTACCAGTTCGGTGTTCCTGAAAACGCCTGGATTCTGACGTATCAAAGAATTGCCAGTGTCCGTGATCGTGCTCGGCAATTTGATCAATTGCCTACCGACCCATCGCGTGTAGTCATTGGAATAGTTGCTGCCGCGATGCGGAGTACCGATCGTTACAACACGTTTGATTGAGTTGTTTGGATGAAAAAAGAGCGCTGCAGCCAGACGCTGCCGTTCGATCTCTTCCCCTTTGACTTTATCGAACGACTGGTCGCTCAATATTCGCCAAAACTCCTCGCCGCTCTCGATGGTTTGCAATCTGGAGACGAGCCCACCCATGCTATGGCCCACCAAAACCATTTGGTCGAGGACTGGATGTATCGCATTCGGATCGAGCGTTCGACGCAGTTCGAACAAGTCACTACGCATTTGGGTGGCACTGATCCAAAACGGCTGGCCAGTCGGATACTGGTAAAACCAAAACTGGTAGTTTCGTCTAAGTTCCTGGAAGGATCGTAAATCATTGAACATCGGCATCCAAGTCAACGGACTAGACCAAAGTCCGTGCACCATGACAACCGGGATGCGATTGGAATCGTACGGTTCAAGCATGTAGATTCCACGTTTCTTGTCTGCCCTATGTGGATCCCGCAGCCCTAGCGTGCTGTCGGTCTGTTCGCGGAATTTTGGGTTGTCCAAAAAGTAGGCAAGCGGTGTACTTAGGTCGGATTGCAAAGGTACTTTTCGTTCGTTCAACTCTATGTCCGTCGAGTCGAGCGGATCATGGAGTTCGAGCACGCAGGGATACCGGTGCTGAGAGTCTCGAGATGTCACCGCAGTCGGAGAAGTAACTCGCAATATCGCGGTGACAGGAAAAGAAAGACCCTCTGGATAAAACTTTTCTACCGGTCCTTCTTCTTCATGCGATTTGCGAACCGCGATCATCGGAACTCCAACGCCGTAACTGACATTGGTTGACTGGAGCCCATTGACTTGGAAGTCGGAACAAAACTTGAGTCCTTCGAAATCGGAGTCGTGCCATTTGCCCCGCGATACTACTTGGACGTCATAGTCCTTCTTCGACGTGGTGATTCGATAGCTGTTACCCGGCTTCAAGTTTCCTTGGCTACTGACCATTCTCAGCGTGGACTCAAGGGCTGCGTTATAAAGATCGCAGGCGCCTCGAAATTGGGGATCATAAGGGTTCCGTGAAACATCCAGTTCTGGACAAAAGAGGTACAAGTAGGCGTTGCTTACCGAGACGGTGAACATGTCCAGAGCTTGCCCTTCGCGACTAGCCCGCTCCGCCTGCTTGCCTATCGTGTATGCCAGTTCCGAAATCGCATAGATCTTTTCAGCCCCTTTCTCGTCCATTGCCAACTCTTGCAGTTGGACCAAGCAGTCTTCTGGGTCACGCTTGTACGCATCTAAAAGCGCATAGTGACGCAGCAGCGTCGTGGTTCGGGGAGTGACTTGCGGTCCGGATCTGGAGAGCAGACTCAGCGACTCGGTTAGCGGATTGAAAGGATTTTGCCTTATCTGAACATATTTTTGACTTGCGCATCCTGCGTGCAGCAATAACATGCAAACACATAGGAAAATCGCAGCATTCGAAAGGCGAGCATACAGCCGCCAATGCGAACTCTCGCGATCCTTTTTGTAGGTTTGCACAATCCTAACAGACATCTAAACCATCAATCTCGCCGCAAGGTCAGCACTCCACTAGAAAATAGCTTCAGAGGGTTGATATCAGGCTTCTGCTGTTCCTGGCAATGCCAATGAGTTGAAGCTGGCGGTTTGGGTGGCGTGCGCAGTTTAGGGGCGCAAGAGTCACAGCGCGGACCGCCGTGCTGATTTGCTAGCAAGCTGTGCCAGATAAGGTTCCACTTGCAGAAGCTAATAGCTTTTGCGACCTGCCTCGCGCGTGACGACTAAGTTTTCTTTGCTTGCACTAGTGGGATCCAACGCTCTTCCCGATTACAGATTTCGGTAATTCGGAGGCCAAACTTGTCACCTATCTTCACGACTTCTCCTTCGGCAATCACATTCCCGTCGATTTCCAGATTCAGGGGCCGGTCGCAAGATTTGTCGAATTGGATCATTACTCCTGGGACAAATTGCAGGATTCGATCGACGGGGATTTTTTGCTGAGCGAGCGTAACGGCAACGTCGGTATCAATTTTCAAAAGGCTTTTCCAGAAATCGACTTTGGAAGGATCGTCCGTCGAATGCGTTCTGATCGTACTCATTCCATCGAAACCTTGCAAAAAGCGGAAAAACTACAGTCGATTTGGAACTATCGACGTCAATCCATGCCGTTCTTGATCGCGACCCATCGAATTTCTTGAAAGATTCCTATAATTTGAGGGTTGAAGCCCCAGACTCCCAATTACTCGATCCTTTCTATCCAATATGAGCGTTGCACTTGAACCGCTTCCCTTTCCACCCTACCGAGAGCTCGGAAACGAAACACTCCGAGAAAGAATCAAGCTCGCGAAATCCGAACTGGGAAAAAGCCTGCTGATTCTTGGGCACCATTACCAGCAAGACGAAGTGATAGAGCATGCCGATCTCAATGGCGATTCTTACCAGTTGAGTAAATTGGCAGCTGATAGTTTGGACTGTCGCACCATCGTTTTTTGCGGCGTTCACTTTATGGCTGAGACGGCCGACATTCTGGCCAATCGCGCTGAGAAACTTCGGTCTCGCGAAGGCCAGAGAGTGGCTGTCGTGTTGCCTGATATGTCAGCAGGCTGTTCGATGGCTGACATGGCTGGCATTCGCCAAGTCGAAGCGGCTTGGAAACAACTCGGCGATGTGATCGATACCGACGATATCACACCGGTTACGTACATCAATAGCGCCGCTAGCCTCAAAGCGTTTTGTGGGCGGCATGGTGGGATTGTATGCACGAGCAGCAATGCCAAAGCGGTATTAGACTGGTCGTTCGCGCAACGCAAAAGAGTCTTCTTTTTCCCCGACCAGCATTTGGGCCGAAACACCTCGCTCAAAATGGGAATCACCAACAATGAAATGCCGGTTTGGAATCCGCATGAGGAAGAGCTCGGCGGCAATTCGGAGCAATCCATCAAGGATTCGAGAGTAATCCTTTGGAAGGGACATTGCTCGGTTCACCAAATGTTTCAAGCGGACCACGTGGCGAGTTTTCGAAAAAACCACCCCGGGATAAAAATCCTCGTCCATCCCGAGTGCCCTCAGGAAGTTAACGATATTGCGGACATCTCGGGTTCAACCAGCAAGATTATTGATACCGTAAGGAAGTCCCCGCCAGGCACCAAGTGGGCCATTGGAACCGAATTGCATTTGGTCAATCGGCTCAAGAAAGAGCACCCCGAGCAAGAGATTCACTTCTTGTCCCCGTTGGTTTGCATGTGCGCTACCATGTACCGCATCGACCTTGCCCACCTCTGTTGGAGCTTAGAAAACATCGTTCAAGGAACGATAGTCAATCAAATCCACGTGCGAGAGGACATTGCAAATTGGTCACTCATCGCACTTGAAAGAATGCTAACCGTTAAATAGTCCTTTTCAATTACCTCCAGTCCGCTTCACCGCGTTACTTTGCTACAGCAAGAATTAGAATTCTGATGATCAAAATGCCACTTGTTTTGTTGTTCACTGCTATGACCGCTCTATTTTGGGGGGTGTATGGCCACTTTCTGCACCGAGGGACTGAACAGTTGGGACACAGCTCCCTTCGCGCTTTTATCGGCGTCGGTATCGCCTATTTTCTCATCGCGGTTCTGGTCCCACTAGCACTACTTAGCAGCAGGCCGGAGAAAGGCCATTGGTCCATGGGGGGGGCGTTATTGTCTTTGTTCGCTGGAACAGTTGGCGCACTCGGGGCCCTCGGAATCATCTTGGCCGTCGCATTCAAAGGCTTGCCTATCTACGTGATGCCGATTGTTTTTGGTTCGGCTCCGGTCGTCAACACTTTGGTAACCTCCTGGCTCAATAAATCGTTTTCGCAGATTAAGCCGACTTTTATTGTTGGACTTATTTTGGTCGCGCTCGGTGCGGTCGGAGTGTTGGTGAACAAACCAGGTAAACCGGTCGCGCCCATAACTGAAATTGCGGCGACAAGCGTGGAAAAACCAGTCCATGTGGAAGCAGCAGCCAACCCGCTCGCTATCGGTGCATCGATTTGTTTAGCAGTCGTTTGCTGGGGCGCATATGGGCCCTTTTTGCATATCGGGCAAATGAAGATGGGTGGGTCCCGTTTGCGTCCATTTTGTTGCGTCGGCATCGCGTACTTCATCATCGCGGTGGCGGTACCTGGCATGATTTTGATGGCAACTCCAGACAATGTGACGCTCACTTGGAAAGAAATAAGTGGCGGAATGTTTTGGTCCATCCTCGCAGGATCGGCTGGTGCGATAGGTGCACTGGGGATTATCCTAGCCTTCAATTTTGGAGGCAAGCCGATATTCGTGATGCCGCTCGTGTTCGGTTTCGCGCCCGTGATCAATACGCTTTACTCCATGGTCGAATTAGGATCGCTCAATAAGGTGTCGACCTACTTCATCGGCTCGCTGATTCTAGGCATTGCCGGAGCTGTCACGGCTCTCGTCTTTGCTCCCAAAGCGAAACCGCACGCCGCACCGGCTTCGCCCATCGCGCCGACGTCAACACCGACTTAAGGGGCGCCGAACCCACCGTAGCTGTCACGATATCATCGTCGCCTTTCGCTCCGCGAAAGTGCGCCTTTTTAAGACACTTCTCGCCGATCGCCAGTGCAAGCGTTTCCGTTGGCTTTATGCCATCGGTAGTCTTAAATACGAGGCCGTTTAGCCGCCAGTTGTGCCTCCGCCGGATGAAATCCGACGGAAGGCCGATTTGCTGGCGATCAGCGAGAAGTGTCCTTATTAACGCTACTTTTGCAGAGCAAAAGGCGACAATATTTTACGCCTCGCGAACAATATCACGGCCACTCTGTGGTTGGGAGTGTTCGGTGACAATCATTTGATCATGTTTTGCATCATGTCGTTCATACCAGGAAAAAACTCGGCGCCACCGGTCAGTTCTTTCACTTCATTGATGTGCATCTCCTTGGCGGATTTTACGGCCTGATTCATCGCATCCTTGGTCAATTGTTGAAGTAACGCTTTTTGTTCGGGAGACGCCAGTCCGTCGGAAACACTAACCGACTGGACCACCCCCAGCCCACTCAGTTCCACGTTAACGCTAAAGTCACCGGAAAGGGCGCTGCCATAAACGCGCGCCGCTTCCAGCCTGGTATTCATCCCTTTGAGCTGCGAACCGATTTGCCCCATGTTCTTCATGGCGCTCGCTAAGTTGGTTAAATTCTTGAACATGACGATTCACTTGATTGGAAAGAGAAAATTTGGGTTTCTTGCCGGAATTAGTCAACAGTTGCAGCTTCTAGTCGGGGTCGATTTAGAAATTCTAGATTGGGCGTAGGTACTTGCACTTGAGCAGGATCCACTCGGACGACTTGCCCTTCAAAGACCTCCATGAACTTCTTGATCAGCGGATGAAGCATCGCGTTGCGAATGAGTTGCGGTTGAGGAACAGATAACATATTCGCCCTAACAACCGGCGGAG
>JBBRGW010000040.1:0-15005 GCA_038223525.1 Pirellulales bacterium | reverse complement strand
TGATTACGCCCCAAGATGCAATCTCGATCGTGTCCGGCTACATCGATGCCGACCAAGGAATGGATTACCGTGCCAGAGGCTGCTGCACTAATCAGCGTATCTCAATCCAAAATCACTACCTGGATTCGAGAGGGGCGACTTGACGCAACCAACGTTGCTAGCAAAGGCAAACGGGCTAGCTACCGCATCAACCGCAACGCCCTGAGCAACATCCGACCGGCTGCCAACGTCCGACAATCTCGAAAGTTGATTAGCACTCAACAGAGCATTGACATTTAAGTCCGTTGTTCTCGGCATTTGTAACACGAAGTAACACTCCCCAGGGGTGAATTTGGGTGTCCACAGTGTTATCAGCAGGAAAGAATCTCTGGAAATCCAGGATATTTTACGTGTGCTTTTTCTTTTAACAGTCCGTTGCTCTGCCAACTGAGCTACAAGGGAGTGTGCTTTTTACTTTTCGATTCAAAACCTGTTTTTGAGACTTGGTCTCTGATTCATTCAACCATCGCTGTAAAGACTCAATCGCATTTCGATCTCGGACGCTCTCTTTGTCTTTGCTCGCCTCACACGAAATTTACATGCAAAACTGAGGCCTTGCAAGTCTGGTTTCCATTCCAAAACCACCATTCCACGCCAATCTTGCCTCTGCCCCCTCCCTAATCCCACCTTAACTCCTTTCTTTCTAAGGCTCGCACCGGCTCCCAAAACAGGAGCACCTTATCATTTGAGAAAAAATGCAACTCAATATCTAGATTTCAAGGCATTTCTCCAAAATTCGCGGACATGTTGACTCCAACATGTCCAAAACAAATTCAAAGCCCTCTTCACCCCCGTAATATGGGTCAGGCACGTCCCGCGGCCATCTGGCTTCCGAGAAGTCGCTAAACATTTTCAAATGTGGTACATCCCCTCCCGCAATCCTCCTTATCTCATCAAAATTATCCCGGTCCATCGCCACAACTAACTCCCGTTCCCAAATCAGCTCCCGGGTCAAGGCCTTGGCACGACTTATCAACTGACACTTTCGCTTTGCCGCCGCGGCAATCATTCTTACGTCCGGCAACTTGCCAATATGGTAGCTGGCCGTCCCCGCCGAATCAGCCTCGATGTAACCGGCCAACGACTGAGCCGCAACCAAGGAATCCATGATTCCTTGAGCTGCTGGTGAGCGGCAGATGTTGCCTAAACAAACAAACATGATTCGAATCTTTTTGCCCGGCAAAATCGGTGAATCCTTAGGTTTCATACGTTCGTTGCAAAGGTTGGAAATTCTGTAGTCGGTTCGAAAATCAGCCCAGAATTGGCTGTTCCTTCGAAATAATCGAAATAAACACTGTTATTATCGCGATTTTTACGGCCGATCTCAAAGCTGCCCTGGATTCTAGTCGATTTACGATAAACAATAGACCGCGCGGAGGTTTTAACCAGGTCGACTTCCGCAAACGAGGCACCCATGCGTTGAGGTGTCGAAAATTTTGTTGCTTGGGGTCGTCAAATATTCCCGCGAGGACAACTCACTTATGATCGGCTCGTTCAGTCCAAACGATTGGGTTGTTTACACTCGAGAAAAGCACAGTCTGTCGCCTGGACGAAGAGCGAAAAACATTTCCCCATCGCCTCGCGGTGAAATGTATTCTTACGAGGTCGACAAGTATTGGGTTGTTCGGCAAGTTAAAGATGGAGTCGTGGTCCTTGAAACGCGACGTGGGAAACAGCACTCGCTTCCGATCACTGACTACCGACTGCGTAAAGCAAACTTCTGGGAAAGACTCTTCTTTTCAGGGCGATTCCCTGAAAAAACTCCACCGAGCCAAAGCGAGATCGTTAACGGAACGCCGAACGTCAGCCATTAGAGCCCCGGCGAATGATCACACGTCATTTCTCCGTTTTCGAGCTTGAATCCGCAGCCCAATTACTCCGTTCCGAAGAACTGGTGGCATTCCCGACCGAGACTGTTTACGGTTTGGGTGCAAACGCTATGAGCACGACAGCCGTTTCAAAAATTTTTGAGGCAAAGGGGCGTCCTTCCGACAACCCGCTCATTGTCCATATCGCAGTCTTGAGCCAACTAGCAACGATCTGTCGCGAAGTGCCAACTGTAGCCTCGCAATTCATCAGTCAACTTTGGCCCGGCGCACTCACCATCGTGCTTCCAAAAACAGATGAAGTTCCAGATCTTGTTACTGCCGGACTGGACACGGTGGCTGTCCGCTTCCCTAATCATTCCATCGCGCTCGAGTTGATCCGGTTTGCAGGCGTGCCACTTGCCGCTCCAAGCGCAAATCGTTCCGGTCGCCCTAGCGCTACCACTTGGCAGAGTGTCGCTGAAGACCTCGACGGACGAATTGCTGGCCTCATTTGCGGTGAACCAACTGCTTTTGGCTTAGAAAGCACTGTGGTCGACGCAACCAATTACCCTCCACGCGTGCTGCGCCCCGGCGGCGTTTCGCTCGAGCAGTTGCGCGAAGTATGCCCAAGCACCGTACCGTACAACCTGGAACCATCTACCGATTCGACCAAATCATCAACGAATTCTCCAGGGTTGAGGCATAAACATTATCAGCCTCGGGCCAAAGTGTTCGTGGTATCGGCCGAACTCGAGAGTACTGAGTTCACAGCTGCAATAGCCAGCAACGTAGTCGCTCACTACATTGGAGTTCACTCCCCTTCAATGCCAATGCGGTTTGCTTCCATTCGCGTCTGCTCGGACTTGTCCGAGTATGGAGCCGTTCTTTTTGACTTCTTCAGAAAAGCAGATTCTGCCGCGGCCGATGTCGTCTGTTGTGAGTCCGTTGAGGAACTCGGAATAGGAGTCGCTCTGATGGATCGGATGCGCCGGGCAAGTAAGTGAGAATAACTGCGGGGACTGCCATGCCACATTTACTGCGATGCGCTGCTGCGCTCAAAAAGATTGCGTCGCGATCGGATTGAATACACTTTCATTTTGGTTGTCGAACCAGAATGAGTGACAAATATCTCCGCATGACGCTGCGGCGGCTGCACTTGCAGGCTAAATCATCGATCATTCCTCAATTCGCAGTAAAGATCGGCTTCGCGTCCCCCATTTTACCCAATTGGAACACCGTTTGTATTAAGAGAGTCAATGATCAGTGGTTGCAGATTCTAGTTTTGTTTCAATGGCAGATGAAAGATGTTTGGGGGGGTAAGAAGATGACTTCAACAGTTAGAGGGCTAAATGTAGGTTGGCGGTTCATTGTTCCGGTGCTGGGCATTATTGCGATGCTATCTCAGTCGACGTTTGCGAACCCATGGTCGCGAGCGCTAGGAGATGCTCGATCGGTTCAAAGCCGAACGAAAGATATTGCGGAGCGACTCAATCGGGAATTTCCCTACAGTCAAGCGACAACGGTTGCATTGCATATGGACAACGCTGCTTGCCAATTGGTAGAAGATGTCAAATGCGGAGCATCGTGGGGCCAAGTACAAGCCTCACTCTCGAGAACATGCGCACTGGCCTCACAAGTTAATGCCTTGGCCAACGCGGATTGCAGCGTAAGAAACGATCGGCGCGTTCGAGACTACATTAATGATCTATCCAAGCGGGTTGAGCGGCTGCGTTGTAACCTAGACAAAGCGTATGCTGCTACCCAACCTAAGTTTTGTCCTCCCTCGGTAATTGTGAATCGCCCAAGTTGGAGTGGGAGCTATCAACCCGATCCATTTACGTTATCGCCAAACATTGGCCGACACAATCATCTGCAATTCCCTCGCTACGAGGGATCGCCGATCGAAGACCCACGTTTCAATGCCGCGCCGGGCTACCCGAGAGACACCTACGAGTTTGATGCGCCCCAGTTCGAGCAACAAAGCATTCCATTTGGCACTGTGCCAGAAGCTCTGCCGTTGGGAAGGCCAGCCGGACCGATTGAATACCAAGTTGAGCGCAATGTTCCGTCGCCAAGCCCGCGGGCAGCCGCGTTCGTGCAGTTAGGGCTTCAAGCGATCAAGCTCTTGTCAGAAGATCGATATCGTTAGCGATCGATGAGGGCTACTTCATGCGAAGTGTGAGTAAGACTCGGACGAACTATTTTGGCAACTTCAATTAGGCGATCGGCAGAATGAAAAGTACCGTAGGATGGGACCAATGTCCGGTCCGTTGATTCGTTCGGGACAATGGTCCCAAACTACGACTGGTATGACACAGCCTGCCGCTGGCGCTATGGACCGGGAACTGGCCCAAGGATGGGCAGGTTCGGATTTGTCGGCGTAAACTGATTCGGCGCAAACTGATTCGGGCCAAAGTTGTTATAAGGTTGATTGAGAATCGGGGCTAGCGGCGCGATGGTAGGTGGTGGCGCCACAGCGACTCCTTGGCTTGCTTGCAACCTTAATTGTTCACCGCTGGCGATCAATGCCTCTCGAGGCACGTCGGCCTCGGGGGTTAGCTGCACGTCAATGATTCTTTCGTCTCTCTTTTCGAAAGGCCATAGCGTTTCGCTGAAGAAGTCCAAAGGTGGAATTGCGTACCATGGCGGATTCACCTTGCGAAGGAATTTCTCGGTTCTGTATCCGGGCCGAGTCAATTCGATGCTTCGTACACCGTAGTAAGTATAAGATGTCGAAACTGGGGTCAAGCCGATAGGCTGCTTATCAATGTAGGCCATTGCACCTGATGGAGCCGAACGAATCGTCATTCGCTTACGGATACAACCGCAAGAACCAACCACGCCAACAAGCAGGATCAAGGCTAGCGAACGGCTGGAGGAAAATCGGAGTCGATTGTTAAATGCGGTTTCTAACATTCGCTTTTGAGTTTTGTTGGAAAAATCGCTATGACAGGAAAAAATTCAAACTGCAGGACAGGAAAAGGCAGGAGCACGAGTCTAGGAATCGGGCGCACTTCGATGCAAGATAGATTGGGAAATATTGGGGAATATTGAGAATTCTTTCTCGAACCCTTGTATTTTTTTCCGCATCGGCAACGATTGGTTGATCGTTCGATTCCTGCCCGTTCTTTCAGAGTTGTCTTACCTTTGGCTGTTATCCCGTCATCTCCACCGAACATCAGCAATCCGAAAGAGATAGCTTTCCCGGATCGCGAGCACTTGACGCCTTTATGCAAAGCGACAGGTCACACATTGGCTTTGCTGGCAAAGTTAGTAAGCGGCTTCACGGTGCGTTGGCAAGGTTCTCAGCCGGAGACTTGCCAAAGGGTCTATTTTGCGAACCATACCAGCCATTTGGATGCGGTTGTGCTTTGGTCCTGTTTGCCGAAAGAGCTTCGTCTGCTAACACGTCCCGTCGCTGCACAGGATTATTGGGGCGGATCCGGACTTCGCCGCTTTTTGGCGAAGTCATTCAATGCGATCTTGATCGACAGGAAGCAGATCAAAGTGCATCAAAGCCCGGTTGAGTTGATGTTGCGAGAGATCGGCGACGTTTATTCTTTGATTGTATTTCCCGAGGGAAGCCGGGCGGTCGATGGCGAAATGGGGGAGTTCAAAAGCGGCTTGTACTATCTTGCAAAGAAACGGCCAGATCTAGAGTTGATTCCTGTCTATATGGACAACCTGAATCGCATTCTGCCACGCGGCGAGTTTATGCCGGTTCCGTTGCTGAGTTCCATTACGATAGGTAGCCCCATTTATCTGGAAGCGGGCGAATCTAAAGTCAATTTTCTGGAGAGAGCAAGCCGCTCGGTGAAGGTACTCAAGGACCGATAAACGAGCGATCATTGTTGCACGACGCTCCAAAGCTTTGATTTTATGATCGTCGTCTTTCGCGCCGCATGAACGCTACTTTTGCGGAGCAAAAGGCGACAATGTTTTTGCACCCGGGGCCGGGCTATTGCGTCAGATCGACTGCAAACGATGTCGGGGATGCCAATGACATCAGTGGACTATACTTCCCCCGTCGTGCCTTAAACGCTCGAGCGCCTGGATACCATTGGACGCCCAGGAAAGCGTCAACGGCGCCCGTATCGCTTGGCATGATGATGTTGGTTTCGCCGTAAATTGCGAGACTTGTGGTCAACGGCATCAAGACATCGGCTCCGAAAAGAAGTGGAATCTTCTTGCCGGGGGAAGGGCCGGTGACCGCATTGTTTTCACCATGCTTGTCCGCGATACCAATCCATGCGGTCGTTTGGGCTCCGGTTTCCCAAAAGCGTCTGAAATAGAAGCTTCCTTGATCAATCGGTGTCAACTTTATCGGCGTGTTGCTTCCAAAGATTCCATGATCGGAGTAGGAATGGAGCGTTGTGGTCAAGCCTATTTCGTTGCTCTTGGACAATAGATAGCTGCCGCGGATTCGCCATTGTCCGAGTTGAAACGAATCGAATGATTTTTCATAAAGGAAATCGTGAACGAATCCCCAAGAGAATCCTCCATCGCGTCGTTGAAACATCCCTAAAGTAGTGAAACTCTGTGTTCTGCCGGTTGATTCGCCGAGCAGTTCGAAAACGCGAACCGCATTGGCTGAAGCCGTAATGCTCGTTCCTGCTTGGGCGCCTATACCGTATGAATCTAGAATCGGTATTCCCACGTTCACGGCGGTTTGTGCGCCAAGATTTGCGTTGACCCCAAAATCTTGCGGTTGTTTAGAGCCATCGATCGCAAACAGAAAAGTGATCTCATCTAGATAGCTTGGCGTTTGAATCAACGAAGGCCGATTGAAGTCGAGCGGTTGGTACTCGAGCGGCTGCTCGGGCAATAAATCTGAAACTTCAACGGGTGCGGTTTGTGCGAACAGGGACGGTGTTAGAACAACGATGACAAGCCAAAACGTAACGGTGCTGTTTATTCGCATACTCATTCGCGTGCTCCCGTAGGATCAAAATGCTACCGTTCCGTTTCAAAGACTGGATAGAACGATCGCTATTGCATGATCGGATCGGATTGCAATGGATTCAACGAAAAGTCTCTGAATACCGTCTAGGGTGAATGGTAAAGATGGCTCAAACGCCCAGAGTGCGTAAGTCGCGTTGAGTTAAGCGATTTTGCAACGCCAACGAGCTTGCCTGGATGGTAGCTGAGATGGATTTGGGCGATCCAGGAGCAAGGCGGTGATCAGGCTCTCTAACCGCTAATAGATAAAAAACTTTGTGGCGGACTGAATGCCGTTTTTTGGCCTCAGCAGCCGCAAACCATCCAAAGAGCGGCTAAGGGTCGATGGGGAGCTTGAATTGCGTCGTTGTGGAGCGGGCTAATCGTTGGAATTTCGTTTTATGCGGAGCGAATTATCACTACACTAGTAAACTTCTCCAAGAATTAGCTTTGATATCCCCACGTCAAAGACCGACCACCCAAAGGAAGACTGCTATGCGTGCAAGGATAGTAAGAACGTTTGCTTTCATATCGATCTTGCAGATTGTTTTGCAATTTGGCTTTCATGGGTCAGCCAAGGCTCAGTTTGTTGAGTCTTCAATGGCTGCGGCTCAAGAAAGCGTCTTTCCGAATGACTGGTATGTTGGCGGCGGCGAAGGTCTTGAGGATCTTCGCAATCTCGAGGGAAAGCCTGCAACTGAAATTGCGGCAGCGGAGTGGCGCGGAGATAAAACGAGTTTGGCGGATCTTAAGGGCAAGATTGTCGTACTCGATTTCTGGGCCACTTGGTGCGGGCCGTGCATGGCAGTGATTCCAAAGAACGTCGAATTCGTCGAAAAGTATAAGGACAAAGGGGTCGTGCTAATCGGAATGCATGATGCCAAAGGTGGTTGGGACACCGTGGATCAAGTGATCGCAGACAAAGGGATCAACTATCCCGTCGCGTTGGACAATACCAAAGACGGTCAAGGTGAAACGACCAAAGCTTATGCGCTTAAGTTTTGGCCCACCTACTTCATCATCGATCGCGATGGCATTGTGCGTGCAGCGGGAATTAAGCCGAATAAATTGGAGGAAGCAGTCCTCCAACTCATGGCCGGCAAGCCAACGGAATCCAAGGGCACCTCGATCGCCAAGAACGTCCCCTTCTCCGAGAAGTGGTTCTTAGGCGGAGACAAACGGATGCAGTCCGCTAAAGATGTCGAGGGTAAGCCAGCAGCAAAACTATCGATTGGAGACTGGATCGGACCTGCCCTCGATCTGGATAGCTGGGATCAACGCGTTCGTGTCATTCAGTTTGTTCGACCAGAGTTAGCGGCGTCGACGGAACAACTCTTGAAACTGCAAGCGGTCGCGGGTCGATTTGCCAGCCAAGGGGTGGTCTTCATGGCGGTATGCGATTCTCGAACGACGCAGGAACGCATGAAGGCTGTGATGGAGGAAAAGCGTATCGAGATTCCAGTGGCGATGGATCTCAAGCCCGAAAGCGAGGAGGCTGGGATTGGAGTTACGGGAAATTCGATGGGAATCAAGTTTTCCCCAGCTACCATTGTGATAGACCGCGCGGGTGTGCTCAGAGCCGCCGGGCTCAAACCAGATTTCCTGGACAAGGTCTTGAATCAACTGCTCGCTGAGTCGGTCCCGATTCTGGATGAAGTAGTTGAGCGTTCCCCAGCCATTGAACCAAAGCCAACTGAACCTGAAAAAAAGAACGAAGCCAAACCAGAAAGCGATCGATGATTCAAGCTACTGAAGCGACTGCAAACGGAGTGAAGCAGTCTGAGTTTTCTCGTATTATTCGCGGCCACGTTGCCAACACAGTTGTCGGTCAAGAGGTCGTTGTCGAACGGGTCATGATCGCTCTGCTCACGGGAGGGCACTTGCTATTGGAAGGTGTTCCTGGGATCGCCAAGACACTGCTGGTTCAAACGGTCAGCAAAGCAATCGACCTTCAATTCAAACGGGTTCAGTTCACGATCGACTTGCTCCCGTCAGATATTGTTGGTTCGGAAATCCTCGATCAAAAGTCGGGTGAGTTCCGAATTCACAAAGGCCCGGTGTTTACGAACCTTTTGCTGGCCGACGAGATCAATCGCGCGAGCCCGAAAGTGCAATCGGCCTTGCTGGAAGCCATGCAAGAACGCAAGGTTTCAATTGGCGATCAAACGCACGTTCTGCCCGCTCCGTTTTTGGTGATAGCAACTCAGAACCCGGTGGAACAAGCGGGGACGTTTGAGTTGCCCGAAGCGCAACTGGATCGTTTCATGCTTTGCCATCGGTTGACATATCCACAACCGGACGACGAAACCGAAGTAGTGCGGCGAAGTCTGAAATTGAAGCTGATGAGACAAGGGGATGGCGCCGTACCGATGTCCGCCTTTGATGCGATTACCGATTCCGGATTGTTGCATGTCCATGATTTGACCGAAGCGATGAAGGCGGTTCAAGAAGTGCACGTGAGCGAAGTCTTCATTCGGGATTGTGTGGAGCTAGTGCATCGAACACGCAATCACCCCCGTATCGAATTGGGCTGCAGCCCTCGAGCTTCGCTATCCTTGGTTCAAGCGTCGAGAGCGCGTGCTTTTATCTATGGTCGAAACTATGCGGTGCCCGAGGACCTTTTTGCACTTGCCCACGACGTGATCCTTCATCGCATTCGATTGACGTACGAAGCGCTAGCGGATGGGCATCGCCCAGCCGAAGTGCTGACCGAACTTCTCGAATCGATGACTTAGAATGGTCCAGCAATGCCAGTAGCAAAGAAGCAAAGCTTACGGCCGCCAGATGAACTCGTGCATGCCGATTTCGAAATGGTGGCGCGTCGATTGGCGGATGACATGGCTTTTGGCACCGACACGTCGCGTTTTGTTGGTAGCGGCTTGGAGTATGCTCAATCTCGACCTTACGAACCCGGCGATTCGGTTCGCCAACTCGATTGGCGGCTCACGGCCAAGACCGGCAAGGCGTTCGTTAAGCAATACGAGACGCTAAAGCGCATCGCGATGTACATGGTGATCGACACGTCGTCCTCCATGAGCGTCTCTTCGATTGCGTTAACCAAACAGGACTTGGCCATTTGGATCGCATCGGCGATTGGGTTGGTTGGAATGCGAAGATTGAGTCCTGTCGCGATCGTTGGTGGCGGTGAAAGGGAGACGCGTCTCGAACCTAGTTTATCGCAAGGAGATTTGTGGCGAGCGATGGAACCGCTCCGACTGCAAGCGCATGCGGAAACAACTCAACTAGGCGATCGTATTCGCTCTTTGGAACCACGACTAGCTCGTTCCAGCATTTTGGTCGTGCTAAGCGATCTGCATGATCCGAATCTCAGCTCGAGCCTTAGGCATGCGGCTCAGAAACATGATGTTGTCGTCTTGCATCTCGAGGATCCAGCGGAACGAGGCAGGTTGCGAGCTGGGTTCTTTCGAGGAGTCGAAGCGGAGACGGGGCGAATGTTTCTGGGTGGCGGCACTTCGCGTTGGAAGGGCCAACCGCCGGTTGTTCAGGAGCTGATTGGAGCTGGCATCAGTTACCTGCATTTGCGGACCGATCTGCCTTTTCTGCCGCCCTTGCGACATTTCCTGGGTTCCCGCAACATGATGGCGAGGGCCGGCTCGTGACCGATCGCAAGACTTCATCCGATTTCGTCAAACAACTCGCACTGATACTCTTGTTTGTTTGTTCGTTCACAACAAAAGCACAATCGCAAACGAATACCGCAGCGGCTGCGTCGAAGGTAGAACGCGGGATAACCGGCACGAGGCAGTTTCCGTATTCTGGCAAGCCACTTCGAGCCAAACCGCAGCGGGACGCCGAAGCATCTATTGTTCTCCGCCTTACCGCTCTGCCGAACGACAGCAAAACCTATGAAGCGAAGTTTCTTGGAAACAAAGTCGGGACCTTCAACCTGCATGCAAATATAGAACACGAAGATGGCTCGAAGGTGACCGACCTTCCCCCGCTCGCCATCGAAATCGTATCGACATTGCCCAAGGATCAGCGAAGCGATCTCTTTGAAGCGGCAGCGTTTGAGCCGAAGGTATGGGGCGGGTATAGGTTGTCTATCGTTCTATTTGGATTGATCTGGCTTAGCATCCCTGTTATTGTTTTGATTCGGAGGGCGATGAAGCCAAAGGCTGTGGTAATGCCGCAGGTTGTCGAAGCAGTTCCGACATTTGCAGACAAATTAAAACCGCTCGTGGAAGCCGCCGCGGCGGGATCGCTTTCCGTCCGAGAGAAGGGGCAACTCGAACTCCTTTTAGTACACTACTGGCGAGAGCGTATTTCACTGCAGGGTGTTGATATGGCCAGTACTATTAGTCAGCTTCGTGTGCATCCTGAAGCGGGCCAACTGGTGACAACAGTGGAACGATGGTTGCATCAGTCGGCCGATGGCGACGAGTGTTCAGCTCAATCGATCATGAAGCTTCTTGAGCCGTATCGAGGCGATATTGCGAGGGTCGCTGCGTCATGACTTTTATCTATCCTTGGATATTGATGTTGCTCGTAATACCCATTTTGTTGGGCGCATGGCTGTTTCAACGAAGGGCATGGGGAATCGCTTTGCCGTTCGATCATCAAGAGCATCCGCAAAGGATGTTCCTGAGCGGCTTGCTGCGTCTATGGGAATTGATTCCAGCCATGTTGCTTTCGGTAATCATCTTGATAGTGGCTGGTCCACAATTGCAACGGGTTCCCCGCGAAGAGCGGGTGCTTACCAACATCCAAATCTGCATGGACGTCTCGGGAAGCATGTCCATGGACAACCGTTATCAGATGGCAAAGAAGGCAATTGAGGACTTCATTGGTTCCCGAAAAGGAGATGCTCTAGGCTTTACTTTGTTTGGAACGCAACAGATTAGGTGGACTCCATTAACTAAGGACCTAGCAACCATACGTAGGGCTCTTCCTTTTGCGGATCCAAACAATCAACCACCGTTCATGGGAGGCACGTTGATCGGTGCCGCACTTCGCTTTTGTCGCGATAACATGGTGGCAGAGGCAGTCGAAGGGGATCGGCTATTGCTTTTGGTTTCGGACGGAGTGAGTTCGGACGTCAATGGCGGCAATGCGACAGAACTTGCCGACGAAATGAAGGGAGCCAAGATTACGGTCTATCATGTTCACGTAGGTACTGACCCTGTACCATCAGAAGTCATCGAGATTGCCAACGCAACCGGGGGCGAAGCCTTTGTTGCAACTGACGAAAGCGGCTTGCGACGAATTTTTAAGCATATCGATCGGATGAAGCCGGCTCGGTTCAAGGCGGCGACTGCCATCCCGATGGATTTCTTTCAACCGTTTGCCTTGGTTGGTTTGTGTCTTTTAGGGGCATTTGCAATGGGTACATTTGGGTTGAGGTACACCCCATGGTAAACAATGTTCTACTCATCGCAGTCTTGGTTGCGGTAGGGACGGCATGTTGCATTTTTTTCGCCGAATGGATTCACCAACGACGCATCGCGCGCGTCGCTTATCTCGCTTTCGGATCCAAGGGACGAGCCCGCCCCTGGGTCGTAATGGCTCCTGTCGTACGCGTCGCAAGCGCTGCAATGGTGGTCTTTGGATTGACAGTTCTTTTCCTAATGGAGCCGGCTGCTATCGAAAAAGAGCCGACACAACTAGCTTCCAAACACTTGCTGGTTTGCCTCGACGCTTCGCCGAGTATGTACGTGGCGGATTCCGGACCGGATGGCAAAAAGAAGCGGGCTGTATGGGCAGGCGAAGTCATTCAAGCCATTCTCGATCGACTTGATACAGACACCACCCGAGTTACTGTTTTTGCGGTGTACACGAAATCCATTCCAGTGATCGAGGAGACGTTTGACATGAATGTGGTTAGGAATCTACTGGATGGACTTCCTCTATTCGCAGCCTTTGACTCAGGTCCGACTCGGCTCTCGAGCGGTGTCAACGAGGCGTTGACGTACGCTCGCAAGTGGGGCCCCAATTCAGCAACGTTGGTGGTTATAAGTGATGGGGATTCCGAGGACAAAATCGCGGTCCGTTCTATTCCATCGTCCATTGCGGATTCCATTGTCATAGGGGTCGGTGACCCTACTCGACCGACCATGGTTTCTGGTCATCGCTCAACCCAAGACACCAGTTCTCTCAAATCGTTGGCCAATAAACTAAAGGGCATTTACCATCAGGGAAACAATCGGCACTTGCCCTCCGAGGTGCTTGCACGATTGTCAATGGTTCAGCCTCGCATTGGCGAAGGCATTGGGCTGCGTGAGTTTGCGTTGGGTTGTTTGGTGGCTGGTGGCACTTTTATGACGTTGATTGGTCCGGCCTTGCTACTATTCGGTCGCAAGGGCGCCGAGTTGCCAGCAGTACCTGTTTTTGGATCAGGTAGGAACACTGTTCTACTCCAGAAAGCGGTGATATGATGTTTGCGAAAATGGGATGGAGTTTTTGGGCGATTGCACCTGCGTTGGCTTTGGCTTTCCATTTTGGGCCCGGCCAGGAGATGTTGAAACGGGACTTCGCCGTCGATCGCTTTGCCATTGCGAGGGCCGAGGATGCAGCGGCGGGTAAGCTGCAGGAGGTTGCCTACGAAGCTCAGTTCAAAACGTTTGAAGCTCGCAGCGTCCTGCTACTAGAAGACAACGAAGCAAATCGCACGCGAGTCGAGCTTGCGTCGCAAGAAGAACAATCGGCCTACACCGCCGCAAGCGACGCTTGGAAGAATGTCGCTGATCGCTATCAAGAAGCAGCAACGCTGCTGGAGGGTAGCCCGCAAGCGAAGCAAGTGAAGTGGTTGCGAGGCAGAGCTTTGGTGCGATCGGGCGAAGTATTTAACGGGATCGAAGAGTTGCAATCGGCCCTAGATGAAGCAACTCAGGAAGGGAAATCCGGTAGCGAGTTAGCGACTGCAGCACGCGAAGAGCTTGCCGCCGCTCATTACTACGGAGCTCGGTTGTTGAGAGAGGAAGGTAGGGCGACGGATCTTTGGCGTCAAGTATCTGAAACATCTCGTCAACAGTATCGATTCCTCGCCGAACAGACTTCTAAAGAGTCGCAGCCACAACAGGCAAGCAACCTTCAACGGAACGTAGAACGGGTGCTCGATTTAGAGCAGTCGGATCGATCCGAGTTGATTGGCCGTCCGATTCCCAAAGATTCTCCGCGTGGACGACGCCCCGGAGATGGGGAACCTGGCAAAAGGCCTGGTCGCGGTCCAAGGCAAGGCGATAGGCCAGGCAACGGCGCGTCTGGAATGTTGGAAATAGGTCCAGGTTGGTAAGTGCAGTTCAATCATCCCCATTTGAAATAACAGCAAAACAACAACGATAACTCAAATCATTATGCGCACTCAATCACAGACTCTTTGGCATGCCCGAAACTTCAGGACAGTATCATTCGCGATGGCTGTCACCGTTTTCACGTTTGTGGTGGATGTAGGAGCTCAGCAGCCGATGTTGCAGCTAGCGCCAGCAATGCGAACAACACTCCAGGGAGGAGCCCAACAGGCGGGACCTGCACAGGCGCTGCAGATCGGTGGTATGACGCCGGCTAAGCCGATCAAGCCGAAACTAAAGGACGAAGAGGTCGAGTTGCTCAAGAAGGACTATGAACGACTGACGCCGGAAGAACGCGAAGCAATGGTTGCGACCTACAAGGATCTCGGTATCGACTTGCAAGCGGCAATCGGCATAAATCTTGCTGCAGACGTAGGCACAACCGCAGCAACTTCCGCAGTGAACCCGAAGAATGAATTGCTAAAAGCGCTAAAAAAACTCAACTTCGCGAGAACGGCTGATAAAGTTCTCGAGGCCCGCGCCCAGATTGGGCTCAAAGCGGTTCCGATGCCAGCAGCTGACGCTCCGATTGACGAACAGGTGAATTGGCTTCATCGGAATGTCTTGGCCGGCGAATGGCAGGCTTTGCAAGAGTTTCTCAAGGAAAGAGGTGGCGAGGATGCAGCCGAAATGTATGCGCATGTTTTGCAATCGACCAATCAAGGAGATCCGGGGTTATTGCCAGAAGAAATCCTTGCAATCTCAGAAGCTTGTCCAGCGGAGTTGACGGAATGGCAACTTTCTTTGCTCGCGCAGTTGCTTAAGACGGCGACCTCTCGCTCAAGCACCGGTCCATTCCTGCAGCGGTTGCGAGCTGGCACCACTTTCTTTGGTCCAATGGATGACGGCCGGCGAGATCGAACGGCCAAGTTTCTTTCGGAAGCTATGCTTGCGGTTGAGGCGTTTGACTATCTTC
>JBBRGW010000039.1:0-15388 GCA_038223525.1 Pirellulales bacterium | reverse complement strand
CGAGAATTCGATTCCAAACCAAAGTCTTAGTCCAATTCGCGAGCGGACTCACTTTGACCAAGTGGAATTTTTTGTCCCATCCTACGATGGGCACAGCCGCTCGATCCGGACTCTGATCTCTTCGGATCGCGCTCGCCCATGCATGCATCCCAAGAGCAGCCCTCTTGAGCACGACCAACTTTCTATCGCCACAGCATTGATTCGAATTGCTTTTGTAGAGCGGCCCGCCATGCAATTTCTCATACTCAAATACAGTAAGATCCGGCTTTAAGAGCTCCACTTCGATCCCATAAAGTTCTGCAACTCTATCGCGTAACGCAAGCGTTTCTGGGAATTGGTAGCCCGTATCTAGATTGAAAACCCGCGTTTTCGGTGCGATCCTGGAAAGCATTTCGAGGATCACCATCCCCTCGGGTCCAAATGCAGTCGCCATCGTAAACTTGTCCGAATACCGGTCGATTGCCCACTTCAAAACTTCTTCCGGCGATACAGACTCCAAGCGTCGACTTTGCTCAGCAAGTTCGTCAAGGACATCCGGGGTTGGGAAAAGCGGGGGTATTGCAGCTTGTGACCCCATGAGTTCGCCGTTCGATCCGTCGGAATCGCCAGAATCGCCGTTGTCATCATGTAAAGGGCGAGAGCGATTGGACAAGTTGGATCAGCGCTGCAAAACGGGTTCAATGACGAGAGGTTGTTTCGCAATAATACCGCCTGACGACTCTACCGGTCAAGCTGAAGCAAACCGGCGCTGACGAACAGGATCGGTTCCGGTACGCTGTTGAGAACACTCGGTACCACTAAACCAAGGCCACCAAAATATGCCTATTTACGAATTTTATTGTCCACCATGCCATACGATTTACAGCTTCTTTGCCCGATCCATGAACCAAGCGGTTGCGCCAAAATGCCCAAAGTGCGGCCGCAAGAAATTGGAAAAAAAGATATCGCGATTCGCGATCTCTAAAGGGTTAACCGAAAATAGCAGTGCTCCCGATCCATTTGAGAATGTGGACGAGAGCAAGATGGAACAATTGATGGCAGAGATGGCTCCCCATCTCGAAGAAGGTGGAGACGGTCCAGAAGATCCTCGGCAGATGGCAAATGTCATGAAACGCATGTTTGAATTGACCGGTATGCAACCTACCGGCGCCATGCTGGAAGCAATGAAAAGGATGGAAGCAGGCGAAGACCCTGACAAAATAGACGAAGAAATGGGTGACGCACTCGATGGGGACGGCGACCCCTTTGCCAACCCTGAAAGCAAAGGAAAAAAGCTGTCGCGGTTCTTCGAAGCCCCCAACGTCGATCCTGAATTGTATGATCTATAAACGATGTTGATTCCGTCATGCACTGCCAATTGCGCCACAGCAACTGCACGCTCGCAAGTGCATCCCTATGCATCCGGCTTGAACTGAGTAAGACGACCCCCATACCCCCAATTGGATTTCGATGCAAAGCAACTCAAATGGCGACCGCTCCGTAGATCTCGGCTGGCTTATCGAGTCCCCTGAACGCAGTCTCTCTTGGGGACGCAGCGCCGATCGCCATGCAAAAGATGCTGCCACGCTTCGGCAATATATCTACATGCAAATGGCAGCTTCCGACTTGGTTCTCGATGAAGAGGCTAGACTCAAAGTCGATCTGCCCGAAGGGCTCCTTGCAAACCTCGAGGAAAAGAATCGCCTACTTTCCTCGCTCAAAGCACCCATCGATCAACGCATCGAAGCGTTCCTTGCAAACCACTTTGCCGATGTTTCGCTGGAGTCCCCCTTGCAATTGCCCGCTATGACCTTAGTCCTCGATCACCATGGACTGGCAAGGCAACTCAGTCTTCCCGACGGTGGTGAGCGCTTTGAAAACGAATTGGTCAGCTCCTACCGCGTTGCCAACGGCGTTCTCCACAATCCTCGCACCGACCGTAGAACCACACAAGGCACATTCCATGTCGCCGAAGGTGGATTGCCTATCGCTGGCGACAAACGCAGTGTACCCAAGCACGTATTCGCCAAACTTTTTCAACATGCGGTATCTCCACCGGACAAACTGCTCGAGCTGCCTTTCACTCAAGCCAACTCGATTCCCGCCAAGACGTTTGTGTCGCTGCTGTTGCGGCCCCTCGTCTGCCCTGCCGTCGACGGTTACTGCCAACATAAAACCATGGAGATTCGCTTCTTTGCACCCGGCGGCTTGGTCAGCAATCTCGATTTCGTGGAGTCTATCTTCGGCAATTCAGGTGATCCGCTCGTTCCAGAAAATGATGCGGCTTTGGATTGCATGCACTGGACCGGTCACACCGGTTGCGTCATCCTGTCTCCGCATCTAGTGTTCTTGACCAAGGAACAACTAGGGCTACCGCATGTCTCCAAAGCAACCGATCTTCAGATTCGCGATCGAATGTGCTGGGAGGACCCAGCCGAAAAATACAACGACGGGCAAGCCTTCAAGATCACTTGTCGCAATCACGAGGGAGTGATTATTACGCTGATCGCAGACAACTATTTCGGCTACTGCAAGAAAGAGGTCAAAACGCAAATCAGCTATGCCACAAACCTGCTTGGCAACGTCGAAGAGGAGCATGCTGGTGGCACCCTAGCCTTCGTTTCTCATAACCTGGGCGAAGAGTTCCAATGGGATTCGAGACGCTACAACGGCCGTGCGTTCGTCGACGTCGAGCGAGAGTACGCTACCTTCGTCGATATCAAGCGCGAGGGCTATGGAGTTGACCGACAACATCCCAACTTGGTCTATGTCCCAGAAAATGCATTTGCTTCGTTGTTTGACCGAACCATTCGATGGACACGAGATGGCCTGGAGTATGCGATCCCTCTCGAGCAAAGCAAAGTCTATATGGCGCCTAGCGGCTACAAGGTGCATATGGAAAAGCACCCCTGCGCCCCATCCTGGCGATTGATTGGAACGGGGGGCGAAGGAACGGTTTGCCACAAGCCATGCACCGTCAGCGGTGGCGGCAAAAGCGAAATCAGCAAGTCACTTCGTGACTACATGCAGGGTGGTCCTATCTTTGTCTCAGACATCGATAGCGACTTCCACCAATTGCAGACGATCTTCGATCGCGATTACTCGGATCGTTGGCGAGACGAGTCCACCGAAAAACCAGACTACGAACATCGCAGCAGCCGCCAAGTCCTCGCCCCAGGCCGAACACTGGGCAGCGTGATCAAACTGCTCACGCCATCTCGAGAATACACTGAACAGTACAATAAATGGCTTAGCAGTATCCCCACCCACCTCTATGCTATGGCCTTTATCATCAAGCGTTTCTGCAAACCAGAATGGCAAGGGTGCTGGCGAGATCACTTCGGTGTAGATGTGGTAAACGGCGACAATGGGCATGAGCTGAAATACGAAAACCGCAAACTCGTTGGAATGTATCTGCGAGTTGGCCTGGATCCATTGGGACGCTGGCGGATGTACAAATTGCGACAAGACTTCGCCGCCGCCGAGAAAATCCAACTCGAAGACGATATCACCGCCAGCGTTGTGGTCCCCAGACGATTCTTGCCCACGCTCCCGGAGAGTTCGGTCGGCGATCAAGAGCGAAGCTTTAAATTCGTTGCCAATTGCGAGTACCGTCTCTTTCAAAGACCAGACGACGCCGTCCATCGAGGACTCGACAAACAAACTGAACTCGATATGGCAGACGTTGGCAATTTCTTTTGCAACTTTGAGCCACTCACACGTGAAGTGGTCGGTCAAGAAATCGCAAATATTATCGATTTTGAACAATATACTGCACCGATGCAGAACCGAATGAACCTCTTCATCGCGAGCAACCAGTCGTACGTGGTCTCTTCAGCCCAACCTAGAATCGTAGATGGCAAGCCGTCCAAGAACCCAAGGTACTTACAGGATCGAACCGACCTACTCGATCCATTTCATCGCTACGTTGCGCATCGTGGGATGCAGCTTTATCGAGCGACGCCTGCCGGCCAGAGCGTCCCGACTCCAGTCAATTCAATACTGGCGGGGAGACGCAATAATCCACCCGATCTCAAAGCAGGGATCCGTTCCTTAGCGGTTTTCAGCCCCATCCATTATCAAGAGCTGCCTGAATTGATCATGGACTACGTTTGTTCTCTCACAGGCAAAAGCCCGTCAACGACCGGCGCTGGAAGCGAAGGCGCTCTAACCAAAGGGCCATTCAATGCGCTCAACATGGTATATGACCTAAACACAACCATCGTCAGCATGATCTTGACCGGATTAGGAGGATTTAGTACGGCCGCCGGCCATATAGGTCCGGAAATCGAGGTTGGACACGACATTAGCATGTTCGTCCCGGAAATTTGGTGCCGGTTGCGTCCCGAGGAAAGAGAACCGCGTTTTCTCATGAAGGAAGGTTTGCTTGAGAAAATAGAGGATTTTCAGCATAACGGTATCACCATACCAGCCAGCCGGCTCGGCTATCGCATTACCGCCCGCTTTGTTCGCAGATACTTTGGCCGTGTTTTTGACAACCCGAGCAAAGTCTTCGATGAACGAATCCTTTGTCCAGAAAAACAAGACATCGAATCGTTTGCCGATGGAATACTCCATATTGCTGAAGCGCAAAAGCGCGTTGCCGAGATCTATCTTAACGATGGTAGCTTCAAGCTCGCTTGCCCACCTTTGCAAGCTCTGCTTAAAATCATGGCCCAAGGGGATTGGAATGGACTTGGACTCACTGCACCTGAAGTCCGAGCTCTGTTCACACGAGAGAATTTGGAAGCGAGTACTTGGTATGCAGCTCGATTGGCTGCAAAACAAAGGGTCGACCAAAAACTCTGGCAAAGGCATACCAGCTATTTAACCGAATACTGCAGCCGCCCCACTCACTCGGCCGTTACAAAGCGACTTGGTTTGCTAAAGAGGCTCGAAGCAGCGAAAGCGATGTTGGCTACGTGTAGCCAACCCGACTATCGCAATTCACTCCGCGGAACGCTCGGCGTCGATCCATCGCTGTGAAGCGTTTTTGCCCATGAAAACATTGATCTAGTTTCAAAAGTCGCACCGGGCAGACTTGTCAGGTGCAACCCTAACGTAGGTCACTCTTGCCTAGCTTGACGAGAGTGACCTTTGAATGGGTAACACGGTTTCCCAATGCTACTCGGCGTTGCTCTCCCCTCGCCTGCGACCGTTGCAACCGTTGCAACCGTTCTAGTCCAATCTAAAACAGCGAACTGACCCGGAGTTTTAAGTAAAATTTGTTGACTGCGTTGGCATTTCCGATTCCAGAGTGAATTATGTCGGTAACAGATTTCGCGTCAACCGCCATCAGGGAATGGTGGCACTGGATCGTGCTTCGTATAGGCATGACGGCCAGAGTGTTCACGGCGCGGTTTACAAAAACTTTTTTGTTTGGAGATATTTCCATGCGTCGATTGATCGTTACCTTGGCAGTTGTTGCAGTTGCTACCTTTTCGTCCTCGAGTGCTTCGGCCGGTTTGTTCTGTAAGAAGAACGCTTGTTGTGAACCTGCTCCAACATGCTGCGAAGCTCCAGCACCAACATGCTGCGATGCGGCTCCAGTTTGCCGACCAAAGTTTACCCTTCCAAAGCTTAACCTCGGCTGCAAAATCAAAGGCATGATGAGCAAGTTGAGCTGCAAGTCAAACAGCTGTGACGCCGCTCCAAGCTGCGGATGCGACGCTCCAGCTCCAAGCTGCGGATGCGACGCTCCAGCCCCATGTGCAGCTCCAGCTCCATGTGCAGCTCCAGCTCCATGCGCAGCTCCAGCTCCATGTGCAGCACCAGCTCCAAGCTGTGGTTGCGAAGCTGCTCCAAGCTGTGGTTGCGAAGCTGCTCCTAGCTGCTGCAAACCAGCTCGCAAGCACATCATCAAGAACATGTTTGCTCATATGAAGGGCAAGTTCGCTAGCAAGAACAGCTGCGGTTGCGACGCTGCTCCAAGCTGTGGTTGCGAAGTTGCTGCTCCAAGCTGCGGTTGCAACTAAGCTAATGAAGATCAGGACCATTGCCTGATCCGCATTGCTGAAATTTCACCGTTAAACAACTCGGTGCAAAATCAATCCACGGCCGCGACTAACCTCGCGGCCGTTTTTCGTTTCATCTCGCGTTCGATGCGTTCGATCCGATGCCGCTATAATGCTGTTCGCACAAAATTGCAATTCGACGGCTCGGTGGCAAATGAAGCATAAGACCAGTACTCGCTCCAATATCCAATCCTTCCCTGTACCTTGGGCCAGCTATTTACCCTCTTTGCTGGGTTCGATAGATTTTTCGATGGAACATTCCGACCACGAAACTTTGACTCGAGAATGGCTCGGAATCGTCTCTTCACATCGTGACCGACACGGCTACGCCATTCAGGAATGGCAAGACTCGCTGCAATCCGCGCTACAACTTGCTCAAAGACAACATTGGGGCATTCTATGCGCCGGGGATACACCCTACTCTCAGATCATTATTCACGCCTGCAATCGCTACTCGATCCCTTTGCGAATCATCCACGCTGGCTCCCTCAACGATTCGCCCGACCAAGCGGGTGTCATCCGGCTTTCGCATCAAGATTCAGAGGCAACCCGAAACAAAGCGGATCCGCCGTTGCATGATCGAGCGGTTGTTTTCCTTTCCGATAAACTCTTCGTACTGGCACTGAGCGAAGGTGGTAGAATCGCCCGCCTGCTCGAAGAGCGCGTTCAATTCGATGCCATCCCGCCCGGTACATCGTACTTGGCAATCCCAAGCACTCGCCCTAAAAGAACAAAGAGTTCCGTTCGATTGGATTGGCTGGATCGCGGCGTCATAGGCTGGTTAAACATTGCGCCCCAGCTAGATACAGACCAAGGTTTCACTGCAATTGCTCCCAACCGCAACCAAGCAATCCATCAGCCGCTTCTCCCCATACACTTGCTTGTATCCTCGCATTCGAAATTCCTGATTCATTGCACTCGATCTCGCCGAGGCCCCTGGCCAGACCAATCACCGGCTCAGTTTCACGACGAATTGCTTCATCGTCCGTGGAGTTCGCAACCCACGGTGGCGCAAACACTATTTAGGATTTTGCAACAGCGTCGCTTGATCGCAACCAACGCTTATCGCCGAGGGGACCTCACAACAGTGTGTTTTTCAAGCAATCCTATTTCGGATCTTTTAGCTATGCGCCAATTCCAGCCCCACTTAGCTCGCTGGGATTGGGAACCCTACGGGATCATGATCGATCGCGATTGGCTCATCCAACACGGCGCGAAGCAGGTTTCCTACATCGATTCAGTTACCGCCAAGACGAAGTCCGCAGAGGAACTAGCCTTCTGCCAAGTCGTTTCGAATACCCCTGGAGCAATCCATTGGCAAAAGGAACAAGAATGGCGAGTACCCGGCGACATTCGCTTGAGTTCCATCCCGTTTTCCAAAGCTATCGTGTTTGTACCCACGATCGAAGAAGCGACGGAAATTCAAAAAATCTCTTCCTGGCCTGTCGCGATTGCTGGCGTCTCAGGGCAATCTCCGCCCTGATTGTTCTTCGCCCTGAAGTATCGGTCGAAATCGATAAGGACACGAACGGCTATGGCCCCGCTTTTCGTCGATTGGACGTAGTTTGGTACCATTGTCCCGAACCAATTACAAGACCGGACGAGGGACCCGTCCTACGATACTCAACCTTGGCGATTGACCGCTGCCAGAGCAAGATTTCGTAGAGCGATCGAGCAAGCGTTTACCGGGATCTCGCCCAGGAATCCTAACGCTTCGGTGACAAGTTGCTTTGCAAAGTTGCGAGTGTATTCCGAAGCATCGCATTGATCCATTGCGATCCGCAATTCCGACGCAGCCCTCGTGTCACCTTGGTTAAGCCTTGAGATCATCTCCTCGCGTTGTTCGGCTGGCATCAATGCCAACGTTCGAATGGAAGGTAACGTTGGCTTAAAGGACGCAAGATCGGTTCCCAATGTCTTCCCCGCACTGACCTGCTTTCCCCATACGTCCAACCAATCATCAAAGACCTGGAAAGCAGTTCCCATCTTCAGTCCATACTGCTGCAAGCGATGGCATGTCGACTCGTCCGCACCTGCACTCCAAGCGCCTAGCGAACAGCTGACTGCGCACAATGCACCTGTCTTAGCGTCGAGCAATTTCAAATACTCAGGAACTTCCATTTCAAATCGCTTTATACTTTTTCCTTGTAGAATTTCCCCTTCGCAAACCTGCTTGGCCGCATCTGCAATCCATCGACCGGGGATTGTCGACGTACCTCTATTAGCCAACCCATACGCATGCGTGAACAACCAATCTCCTATTAGTACGCTGATCGGAACAGTCCACTTTTGATGGACTGTCTCTTTGTGTCGCCGCACCAACGCTTCGTCTAAAATGTCATCGTGAACCAAGGTCGCAGTGTGAACCAATTCTACAACTACGCTCAACCGAACCGATTCGTCCGTGGTTGCCCCGGCCGCTTTGGCTGCTAACAAAAGGAGACAGGGGCGTAAACGCTTGCCCCCGAGATCCGACACGTAGGCCAGCATCTCTGATATTTCGGATTGACCAACCATCAGTTCGCGGCGGAGTAACTGCTCGACCGATCGCAGTTCGTCCACTATCGGCATCATCGCCAATTTCAATTGATCTCGATAAGCGTCGGCAGGACTATTGTCTAAGGCAACGGTTGCTTGCGAACTTGCGATACGATGCGCTACCGAGTTGGCAAAACTTTGGTTTGCTGGTTCCAAGCAAGCATTCGAAGATCGTAAATTGAAATCGACATAATCCATAGCCCATTACTCTTTTCGCTGGTAATTCCCTCGAACCCCACCTGTTTTCGAGAGCAATTGAATGTCGGAAATTGTCATTGAGCGGTCCATCGCTTTGCACATGTCGTAGACCGTCAACGCTGCGACGCTAGCCGCTGTAAGCGCTTCCATCTCAACCCCTGTTAAGCCTGTCGACTTAACTGTGATCCTCCACTCCAACACATTCTCACTTACCCATTCGTGTACTACGTCCACCGAATCGATCGATACGGTGTGGCATAGTGGAATAAGAGTACTTGTCTGCTTGGAGGCTTGAATCGCGGCGATACGAGCGACTTGTAAACAGTCGCCCTTCGCAGTGGTATTGGCCTGGATAGCGTGTGAGGCTACACAGTTCATTGCAATACGACTTCTAGCAACGGCTACACGTTTTGTATCGATTTTGCCGCCAACATCCACCATTCTCGCATGACCCGACTCATCCAAATGAGTCATTGCGGTTTTTGGTCTGTTTTCCGGGCGATCCTCGTTTGAACTCGTTTCCACAGGGGTTGACATAAAAATTGCTACCAAAGAAGTCCCGCAATCAGGAATGAAACATAACAATCCGAGCCACAAGCGAATACATCAACGAAAACACCGCAAAACGACCGTTACGGAAGCGAAGTTGCCACTAGGCCAGCAGGCAACCTAGAAAGCGGTCTATCGATGTCGGCTAGAAACTCAAGACTTGTATTCCGCACCAAAGAACTCCTTGCTTTCGGTGACGTTAGGCTTGATCGTCCGTTTACCTTCTTGCCAGTTCGCAGGGCAGGCTTCCCCATTCTTTTCAACGTACTGGAGCGCTTGTACCATGCGCAAGGCCTCGTCCACGCTGCGTCCCAACGGTAGATCATTTACTACTTGATGGCGAACCACGCCCGCCGTGTCGATAAGGAACAAACCGCGCAGCGCGACCGCGTCCCCTAGCAAAACATCGTAATCCCTTGCAATTTGCTTATTCAAGTCCGAGATGAGGGAATAGTTGATTTGGCCGATGCCACCATCGTGCCTTGCAACATTTCTCCATGCCAAATGCGAAAACTCGCTATCGACGGAAACACCTAGAACTTCGACATTGAGGTCAGTAAATTCCTTCACTCGGTCCGAGAAAGCAATGATCTCGGTTGGGCAAACGAACGTGAAATCGAGCGGGTAGAAGAACAAAAGGACATATTTGCCCTTGAATTGGCTCAAGGTCAATTCGGCGAACGAGCCGTCTTTGAGGACTGCCGTTGCTTTGAAATCGGGTGCTGGTTTAGTGACGAGGACCGCCATCGAAGTATCTCCTAGTTGATTTGCAAAAGTGCTGCGAAAATATTTGGATTCGTTTTATGATTCATCAAACGTGTTCGCGTCGGGCGAACCAGTACCAATCGTCTTCATTGTTTGTAGATCGTCAAGGCTATCGCTCATGGACCCAACCAACAGAGAAAAACTTCTCGATGCAACCGCTACAGTCGATCAACTCAAAGGGTTGGTCGATCGATTCGTTCAGGAGCGAAACTGGAGTTCTTTCCATCTTCCAAAGAACCTAGCCATGTCCATAGCTATCGAAGCGGCAGAATTGATGGAGCATTTCCAGTGGGATCATCCCGCCCCACCCGCCGTTCCATTGTCGAATGATTCCCCAATAGCACAGGAACTTTCGGACGTTATCGCCTACTGCCTCGCTCTCGCAAACGTTCTTCGTATAGACGTCAGCCAGGCATTGGAATTTAAAATGGCACGCAATGAATCTAAGTATCCAGTTGGAGCGGAATATGTTCCGAAGGGAATTTCAACCCCAGAATAGGCAAGAAAAATGTGGAATTCGCTGATTTTTTTTCGTCATTTTTTTAAAAGAATCGGTTTTCCCAATGTTTTTTTTGAATATTTGGCCGTATTACAGGGTTTTTATCGAAAAAAGGGGCTTTCCCGGTTGCATTTAAACCAGGGCAACCTTTAATTCACCGAATAGTTGTGTCCTCGGTTGGACATCAATCATGATTTCAGGTTCGTTGAAAGGGATTCATCGCATGGCAAAAGCAGCTGCCAAGACAGAAAAACCACTGACCAAGGTCCAGATCTTCACCAACATTGCTGAAGCGACCGGTCTCACGAAGAAGCAAATTGCAGAGGTATTTGAAGCTCTTAAGGCTGAGATTTCCAGTTCTGTTGGCAAGAAGGGCGTCGGCTCGTTCGTAATCCCTGACCTGTGTAAGATTGTTCGCATTCAGAAGAAAGCTCTTCCAAAACGACAAGTTCGCAATCCGCAAACCGGCGAAATGAAATGGGCCGATCCAAAGCCAGCCTCGACTGCGGTCAAGGTTCGGGCTCTTAAGAAACTTAAAGACATGGTCTAATCCATCGATTAAGTTCTAGCCAAATCAAACGACTTGGGCAGGCAACTTCGCTTGCCCATTTTCGTTTCCAAACCCAAACGTTTCGAGTTCGCAATGCGATTGATATTGATGGGGACCGGGCCCTTTGCCGTACCTAGTTTCCAAGCACTTCTTGAAAAAGGCTACGAAATTGTTTGTGTCGTGACTCGACCGACGGCCCCATCGGCGGGCAAGAAAACGATGCCCAATAGCCCGGTCCGACAATGGGCAATCGACAGTCAATTGCCGATCTCGGATCCGCTCTCGATCAACTCACCCGATACGATCCGGTGGCTCAACGAACAAAGACCAGATTTAATGGTCGTCTGCGACTACGGGCAAATCCTCTCTCGCGACGCGCTGACTGCTTCGAAACTGGGTGGCATCAATCTTCATGGCTCGCTGTTGCCCCGACATCGCGGTGCCGCCCCCGTTCAATGGTCTATTCTTTCCGGCGACTTGATCGCCGGTGTATCCATCATTCACATGACTCCCGCGTTGGATGGAGGCCCAGTGCTCGATCAACTCTCTACTGAAATTGGCCCCTCAGAGACCGCAGCAGGACTTGAGGCGCGGTTAAGCCAAATCGGCGTTGAGTCCACTCTCCAGTCGGTCGCGTTGCTCGAAACAAAAAGCTCCATCGACGAATGCATTGGGCTCGGGGAACCGCAGGATAAATCGTTAGCAACCAAAGCTCCTCGACTCGCAAAAGAGGACGGGGAACTAAACCTTCACTATCCCGTCGTCTGGCTCGATCGTTTGGTTCGAGGACTGCAACCATGGCCAGGCTCTTTCGCTCATGTCCAGTTCCCCGACGGCAAGGCACTTCGGATCATCCTTTCCGAAGTGACCCCAATGCTTCTGGATATTTCCTCGCACGGATTGTTGCCAGGCCAATTGCTGTTCGGAGAAAGATTAAAAGAATTGCAAGCATCGCATCCAATGCTTAATGCCTCATTATATTTGGTTGCCATCGACGGAGTGCTCGCTGTTCCGACCCTGCAACCTGCCGGCAAAAAACGCATGTCCGCTGAGGAGTTCCTCCGTGGATATCCTCGCTATCGGACTTTGCAATTGACAGGGTCCCCTGGCTCGCATCCCTTACTCAACAAAATGACATGCACCTGAATTCGATCCTAAACGCTTTGCAGGGTATCTCGCCGCTCGAATTCGCCGAGAGTTGGGACAATGTAGGCCTCTTAGTCGGCAATCGCAACCGCGATATCTCCAGTGCAATGACTTGTTTAACACTTACCGCAACAACCCTGGAGGAGGCAATCCACGCAAAGGTCTCTCTCGTGATTTGCCACCATCCGATTCCCTTCAAACCGCTAGCCAAAATCACCGACGACACAACGACGGGTAAGCTAATTTTGCAAGCGATCGAGGCGGGAATTGCAATCTACTCGCCACACACTTCTTGGGACAACGCAAAGACTGGAATCAACCAGCAGCTCGCGAAAATCCTCGAATTGGAAAAGGTCAAGCCGCTCCAACCGTTTTCAACGGAAATCGCGAATGGCGAATCGGTCGGCGTCGGTCGCTATGGTAAACTATCCATCCCGACTTCTATCGATAGCCTCATGCAGCGTGTGCGTATCGCCATCCCTGATATGCAGGTTCGCCACACACACAAACCAAACCACTGCGTCTCGAAAATTGGGATCGTTTGCGGCAGCGGGGGAAGTATGCTTGCGATGGTCGCTCGTCGGGGTTGCGACGCGATGTTGACAGGTGAAGCGACCTACCACCAATGCTTGGAAGCAGAATCGTTAGGAATCGCAATGCTCATGCTAGGACACCATGCCAGCGAATCGTTCGCAATGAAGGAACTTGCTTTGCAACTAAAGAGAATACTCCCCGAATTGGAGATCCGTTCCTCGCGTTTAGAAGAGTCGCAATTCTAGAATTGCCTTGTTTATAACGTGCGAATACAGCAAGTTTACGCTGCGGTCTATTGTTTACCGCAGCCCACTTACATCGTGGAACAACTATCTTCGCCGTAATCCTTGCGATTACCGAATTCCTTCGCGTTGCATAACCAAAGTCCGATCTAGAGACTTGCCGCGAAAAAAATTGGCAGGTGCATAAAGACCCTGGTCCAGCGGGAGTCGAATTCGCACACTCACTTCGCGGGTAGAATTTTCGATGATGGCCGGCGAAACGTCGATCGTTGCTCCCGTGACCCCGACCTTCAGTAAGATACTGCGAGCCGCGGTCTGCATTTCCGCTGGAGTCGCACCCGGCACTATCCCCTTCCGTGCTCCTTCGTAGAGCGCGTTTTCCACAGAATGCCGAATCATCGCCACACGGCTAAATTCGAGTGCTGCAAAGAAGAACAGGAACAAAAGTCCCGATGTGATCGCCATCTCGACCATCACCGCACCCGGGCGATACCCCAGATGAAGCCTGGAACGGAGACGCGATCCTCGATTGATGGGTGGGCAGATTCGCATCGCTTACTCCGTGATGATGGTGCTGAGTGTCAACGCGATTTCGGTAAAGACTTGTCGCAGTTGTGCCCCGTTGTTGGCGTGAAAAAATCGACCACGGCCGATGTTCGCAACGTTCTGCATACTCCTTTGATCCGCATCTCGACCGAATGTGATCGAGTGAATCGTTGTTCCCAACGCTGCTTGCTCTGCCGCCGCCAAAGCTGCCGGGCGACCAACATTTTGCAAACCGTCGGTCAAAACAATCATGGTGCGTTCCACGAAGTCGAGGGACCGCCCTCGCGACATGACTCGGCCCCCCGCATCAATCCCGCCCGAGATATTGGTAAAGCCAGCTACCGGCATTCTCTCCATCGCAGTATTGATCAGACCAAGGTCCTCGGTGAGTTGGACATCTTCGGTCTCGGTGGTGGAATACGAAGCCAATCCAACCCGCTCGGCAACCGGGCTTTCATTAAGAATTTGAGTAAAGATTTGAATCGCGGCCTTTAGATCGGTGAATTTATTGAAGTCCATCATGGAGCCGGACCGGTCGACGACCAATACGATGTCCCGTTGAATGAACGTCGCAGTCGCAAACTCTTCTGGTTGAAATGTTGGTACGTTGAGCAAGCGTCCAAAGAAAAGCTGTACATTTCCTGACAACGAACTATTGGTTCTTTGCCCGTTCACCCGAACGCTATTGCTCGGACGACCACCCGCGGTAAATTCAAAACGTCCCGCACCATTCAATTGGGAACGACCAAAGACCAGATCGCTGTCCTGCAATTCCAATCCTCGATTCGCAACCCTGTTCTCCAATGCAATCGCTTTGCCTCGCTCAATAGCGATATTAACGTCTTGGGTACGCGAAAGAGCTTCCGCCGCCGCTTTCGCCGCTGCATCGGTTGCCGTTCGAAGTTCGGACTTCACCAGTTGCATATAAGCAACGTCCACCGAGAAAATGACCGTGACCATGAATGCCACCAACATGAGGCAAATTAGCGGCAGCATCGCGCCTCGGCGACGCTTGGCCCGTTTCCCATTTTTAAAATGGCTGGATCGAATGAAGCCGCAAGTCGGTAGGATAAATTGATGAATCATAATATTGCTTGTTCGCAAGATGCAAACTACTCCTTGACCATTACGGTTCGGACCGTGGTGGTGCGATCGGCAATGACCTTGCCAAAGAAGGGACTGTTGATTCGGTAGGGAGCGCTCACCTCCAAAATAATACTGCTACCTTTGGGAGCCGATTGCACTTCGGACGGAGTAAATACGATTGTAGAGCTTCGGATTTGCCGGGCGGTCAAAATGCCCTGCGCGCGATTGGTCGCGTTGGCTGTCGTGCCATTGATTCGAATCGCTTCGCGGATCCCCTCATAGGCGCTAGTTGTAAGTGCTTGCCTCACAAAAATGGCGCTGGTCGCTTCCATGCTACCCAGGATGAGTACCATGAGCACAGGAAGACATACGGCGAATTCGACAAGGGCTGCACCCGACCTGATTCGTCGACTGTCCTGGCGATTGCATTTTTGGGACGGCATCGTATTACCCGTTCTTTCGTAGCTCAAAGGGCTCGGATGGTTCCGAACGGAACGGTGATAGTCTGCTGTTTTCGTTTTCGGAATTTGCTTCAGACGCTATTTTGCGATTGAAGGCGCGGTTCAAATCGCTTGCTAGCGACTTCCAAAAGTCTCCATCCCGAAATTCAACTGCCTTAAAGTCCTGTCCATCTGCAAA
This sequence comes from Pirellulales bacterium, assembly GCA_038223525.1. GTDB lineage: Bacteria > Planctomycetota > Planctomycetia > Pirellulales > Pirellulaceae > JBKCUI01. Next base: position 103 of record JBBRGW010000039.1, on the reverse strand, counting down.
TTGGGCTAGTAACCGTCTTACCCGTACGATTGGTCCGGCGAAACGATGCGACAGTTTAATCGCATCCCAGATAAAGACCGGTGCTAGCAAAAGGGACACCAAC
>JBBRGW010000038.1:0-15409 GCA_038223525.1 Pirellulales bacterium | reverse complement strand
CTGACGATGTCCTCGGCAAGAAATCCACGGAAGAATTGGTGTTGATGGTGACGCAATTGCAAAAGCGTCTTCGCGACCGCACGTCGTAGCCCCATTTGCAGCTTGCAGCATATACCGCTCTTCAGAAAGGTCGAAGAATTGCCACCTACTTTCGCCCACAAACTCGTCCTGATCGCCATTTGCAGCTGCTGGCAAAGCTTGGCTTACGCTGAGGACGCCGATTGGCCGGTGTATCTCGGGGGTAAAGAGCGCAATCTCTATTCGACGCTCAATCAAATCAATCGTGCGAATGTTTCTCAATTGCAAGTGGCTTGGACCTATGAGACGGGCGACGCGGACGAATATCAGGCGAACAACCTCATCATCGACGGCCGTCTCTACACGCCGACTCAGTCTCGCAAAGTGGTGGCGCTAGACGCAGCCACTGGCGCGGAACTCTGGAAATGGGACCCTGCGAATGAAAACACGGGACCGGGCCATGCCAGGCAGCGAGGTTTGGTTTACTGGGCAAACGAAAAGGGCGATGAGCAGCGATTGTTCACTGCGGTAGATGGCCTACTTTTTGCGTTGGATCCGAAAACCGGTAAAACACTCAGAAGCTTTGGTGAAAATGGCTCGATCAAACTTGGTTCGGGGCTGAACACGCCTGGAATCGCCTACAAAGATCTTTTGATCGTTGGTGGACTCGGAGGCAAAGGAGCGGTTCGAGCATTCGATGTCAGGACAGGCGTGCAGCGTTGGATATTCCACTTGATCCCCAGGCCGGGCGAGGTAGGGCATGACACATGGCCCGCAGACGCTCACGAAAACGCGACAGGTCTCATGCCATGGTGCGGCCAGTCGTTGGATGAAAGTCGCGGCATTGTGTATGTCGCCACCAAGACGGCGGAACCAGATTTCTATGGCGGTCAACGTAAAGGCTCCAACCTATTCGCCAATTGCTTGCTCGCGCTAAACGCCGCAACCGGAGAACGGATGTGGCATTTTCAAATCGTACATCACGATCTGCTCGACAAAGACTTACCCTGCGCGCCAGTCCTCCTAACCGTCAACCACGGCGGACAGAGAATCGACGCGGTCGCACAAGGTACCAAACACGGACTGCTCTTCGTGTTCAACCGTGTCACCGGCGAACCGCTCTGGCCTATTGAGGAGCGGCCCGTTCCACAATCCGATTTGGTCGGCGAGCAGACTTGGCCAACCCAGCCGTTCCCTACCCAGCCACCGCCACTGATGCGGCAACGATACACAAAAGACGATGCCTCAAACATTTCGCCCGAGACACTCCAGCTAACTCGGGATCGGATCATGGCTGCACCCAACTTTGGGCCTTTCCCAGCACCGAGTCTGAACGAGACGGTGATGTTCCCTGGGTTCGATGGTGGCATGGAGTGGGGTGGCGGTGCGGCGGACCCCGACGGAATCTACTACGTCAACATCAACGAAATACCGTGGCTGCTGCAAATGATCGAGACCCGTCATGCGGATGGCTCCAAACTGATCCCGGGCGAGCGCGATTACATGGTCTTTTGCGGCGTCTGTCACGGCCTGGAGCTCAAAGGCAATCTCGAATTGAAGTTCCCGCCACTGCTCGACATTGAGAAGCGGAAAACTCGAAACGAGATTGAACAGATCACACGGAAGGGTGGGGGACGGATGCCCTCGTATTCCGACATGCCTGAGGCTAAGCGGGCTGCGATTATCGACTATGTGCTCGGTAAAGGAGCGCCAAAGACAACACTAACGGATGACTCAGCAACGCGTAAGCCTACAACTATAGTCGCTGACGACGACGGACCGGGCTATGCCTTTGGCGGATTCCGCCGCTGGCTCGACAGCGAAGGATATCCGGCGATAAAGCCCCCGTGGGGGACTCTCAATGCAGTTGATCTCAATACAGGCGAAATCAAATGGAAGGTTGCGTTGGGCGAATATCCCGAACTGACAGCCCGGGGCATCCCACCGACTGGCACCGAGAATTACGGCGGCCCACTGGTGACGGCCGGTGGTCTCATCTTCATTGGAGCGACAGAGGACGAGACCTTCCGCGCGTTCGACAAGAAGAACGGCGAAGTTCTTTGGAAAACCAAACTGCCGTTTGGCGGCAACGCCAGCCCCAGCACTTACACGGTCAAAGGCCGGCAGTATGTCGTTATCTCAGCCGGCGGAGGCAAGGGCGGCCGCCCTCGAGGTGGAACGCTAGTGGCCTTTGCCCTGCGGGATTGATCGGCCACCAGGGCAAACCATTAGCCTCACGGCTTAATCATATAGCTGTTCGACCCACGTGGCCTTTGAGGCCGTTTCGCTTTGTGTACGCCCCGATGGGCTTGACCCATCGGACGTAAAGGTTCTCAGCTAGAAGCGTCAGCCACGTGGTTGCATTTATCGACTCCAGTCGATCGACCGAAACATGTCTTGCAATTTCTCGCCGCGAGTTGGATTCAATTGGCGGACCCACTCGATCTTGCCTAGCAAGTGCGATTGAAAATCCGGTACGGCATTCCGGTTTTGGGTCGAGGGGCCGTTGCGAACGCTGTTGAACAATATCGCTTTGAGCTTATCGTATTCGAATCGGCTAATATTGGTGCATTTATTGATAACGATGCCAGCAGCCATTTGCTGGGTCGATGCCCTCATGATGCGTGTCTTCCTAAACTGCACTTGAAAGCCTTCATCCATGGCGATTGATGCTACTCTAATCGAAAAGGATTTGGCGATTCGACCGAATTCTTTTGTACCCGAAAACAGTAGGTCATCTGCATAGCGCGTATAGCTGAGTCCTACATTCTTGGCCAATCCGTTCAAACGACAATCCAGTTGGTATGCAATCAGATTCGCTAAACTGGGCGATGTCGGCGCACCCTGAGGCAAATGCTTGCGACAATACAGCAATCGAAGCCGTGTAGCGTGGTCTCTTTGCGAAGCGAATCTAAAATGCTCCTTTGCGATCGAATCGAGTTTTTCTTCCGAACAACAAGCAGTACAGAGATTGGTCAGTGTTTGCGTTACGGCATGAGGGTAGCCTAGGGCTCGAAACAATCCAAACACTCGAGTGGCTTCAATACTTGGGAAGAAGTCTTGAAGATCCATTCGCAGCAAAATTTGTTTTCCGATATGAGGCTGGACATAGGATATGGCGGACCTTCCGCGAACAAACCCGTGCACCGAAGTGTGACTCGGAATGCAATTCAGCAATGAGTTCGCAATGTGGCGTTGAAGCGATTTCAGTCTAGCTCTTGGAGCCTCCAGGATCCGCATGCCACCTGATCGCTTTGGCGTTGTGTTGAGACGGTAGTGATCTTTTCTATGCAGCGACAGCCAATCGATTAATCCGACTGGCTGTCCACACCACTCCGCAAAAGCGCCGACGGAAGGAAAACCGGGATACTGCCGGCAAATGGAGCGGCGATCGCGCCACGTATGCTGGTCACTTTCATGTCAAATCGCTGTGCGGTTTCGATCCGATCCCAAGCGACTTTACGACAGAGGACAAGTTCATTCTTTTTCAGAAAAGCAACCAAAGCACTTCGGGTCGGCCGTCTTGGAAATTTGACAAGAATCGCGGGAGCAAGCTTTTTTCGGGCAGAACTGCGTGGTCCTGCGAATCTCGCTACAACCTGCTCAATCGCCTCGAAAGTCCATGGACTATCGAGAAGCAATTCGGCAAAACGTTGAAAACGATCCATTGGCTATCCGGTCTCATCAAATCCAAAAATGCGATCGTCGGCTCAACGGAACGGGTATGTGGTGAGGAAATGTGCTTCGGTAGATGCACCTAACCTCACCGAGGTAATGTCCAGATAACTTACTCCGCATGGGTATCCCATACGAGACAATTTAATTTGGTAAGAACCAAATCGACTGCCAGCTTGGACCGACGATCACTCTCGGATTATAGTCCGCTACCCGGGTCGTATGCAAACGAAACGCGTTACTCCGTTTCGATGAAACTACTCGCCTTGGAATTTGCTGCTTTTCGTTGCCGGCGGTGCGTTTGGACCATCTTGCGGAGGTGCGTTTGCGACCTTGTTGGCTAGCTCGGCTTGCTTGTCGCTGTTCAAGATGGCGGCCAAGCCTTTGGGGACACTGCGCAAATGGAGATCGCGCTGAGGGAAGGAGATCTCAATGCCGGCAGCCGCAAATCGCTTCTTGATTTGAGCGTGAAGATCGTGCCGAGTCGGTAATCGCTGATCAAGATTGGCTAAGTAGAACCGAGCCTTGAGATCGAGCGTGCTATCCCCGAACTGTTCGAAAAACGCGGTCGCCGGCGGATCGCTCAACACGTTTGGGTGGTTGGAGCAAACTTCTCGCAGCAACGAACATGCGAGTTCAGGATCCGAATCGTAGGACACCCCGACTGAAATCACTATGCGATTGGTGGAGTCCGTAAGTGTCCAGTTTAACAAACGCCCGGTGATCAAATCCTTGTTAGGTATGATGAGTTCCTGTTGATCGAAATTCGTCACGGTGGTGGCTCGCATCCTGATTCGCGAGACGCTACCGGTGGTATCCCCTATGGTGATCACATCGCCAACACGTATCGGCTGCTCGAACAACAGAATCAAACCAGAAACAAAGTTGGCAAAGATCTCTTGAAGTCCAAACCCCAAGCCGACTCCGAGCGCTGCGACCAACCATTGAATACTCGCCCATCGTACGCCGAGACTATTGAACGTCAACGCAATCCCCAAGATCAATAGCGTGTAACGTGAAAGCGACGCGATCGCATAACGGACTGCATTTTCGATAGGCAAATGTTGCAGTAAAGCGATTTCGAGTAGACCAGGTAAATTCCTAGCCGCAACGGCGGTCATGATGGCGATCGGGATCGCGACAAATAGATCTGCCAATGTGATCCAAGTCGCTGGCTTATCCGCTGTGGCACTCTCGACCGTCCACAGTTGGATCGATTCCAGAACCCCGACCGCTGGCAATACGCCGGACCAGATAAATGCAAAGGCGGCAATCGTTGCGAATACCAACGTGCTGCGAATCAATCGAATGGTTTGCGCATTGATTTCCGCAAGCTCCGACCGTGAATCCGCCGTAGCCAATGAGTTGGGCGTGTTTGAATGGGTGGTACCTGGGTCCCGACGTCGAGCTTCCTCGAGTCGCTGCCTTGCCTGCGATACCAGAATCTCGCGTCGTCGCAGCAATAGCCATCGATGGATCAGACTTGACAGCAGCAGGATCCCCACCATCGTAATAAAGGTGGTATACAAAAGCATGGTGAGTCGGATTGCGGTGTAGTGGTACCCCATAAGACTCATCCCCATCAAAGCCAACGGGCCGATGGCGAATGCAGAGTACCAGATGTACCTGAGCCGATCGATCCATCCGCCTGCGTTGCGGCTTAAAAAATCGCTGAACACGCCTTTGCGAGGGTGCAACAAAATCGAAAGATAGAGGAAACAAAGGGACATAAGTACACAGTAGGTGAGGCGCCCCAATGAGTTTTCCCATTTGGATTCCCCAAATTGCGACACGATCCCAACGACTGTTACCGCGGGGATTGCAAGATCGATGAACCATCGTAAATTCTTTCGCAACATTTGCGTCGATCGACTCGTCCATTGAAAGTGATTCTCAGCCAGTCCTCCGCTGCGACTGATTTGGCGAATCATCTCCAAAGGATAAAAGTACCTAGCGCTAACCAAGAGTCCCATGGCAATCGATTCGACGAAGGGGTTTCCCTCCGAGGTACTCATCAATCGCCATCCCAGAATCAAATGGAGCAATGCGAGTGGCAAACTGAGCAAGATGCAGTCCAACAAGACCTTTGCGGTCGGCAGAAAGCGAGTGCAATTGGACTTGGTAGCAATTGCTCCCTGCGCTTGAATGTGCTTCTTGAATCGCTTGAGGTTGAGTAGCAACGTGCCGTAACAACAGATGCCAAATAGATATCCCCACGGGTGTGTTTGTATATCTTTCCACAACTGCACCGGAATCAGTCGCCAGTTCTGAAGATCGAATAGCCATTGGATCGATGGCCACAGTTGACGAAAATCGGATTTATTAATCGGCTCGCTCGAGCGAATCCAAAGCACGTGCTCATCGATAAAGGACCGATACCGTCGCACTTGATCGATCGTCTTTTGATTGGTCAGAGCCAGATTGAAAAGATTGTCAAAATAGATGCTCGCATCGCGTCGAAAATCATCGACGATCCGATGGTCGAGCGATTCAAGCATACTTTTTTGTTCGAACAAAGGTGCTCTTTCGAATCCAAAAAGTATATTGGTGTTTTGAGCGGGCGGCTGTACCGCGTCGACTAAAAATGCGGACTTGGCCTTCAAGTCATCGAATTCCAAGAGGAGCGTCTGCGTCGAGAGCATCTTGTTTTGGTATTCGAGCTGCCTTTGAGAAAGTTGGCCTATATCGGGTAGTTCGTTTCGCTGCTTACGAAGCATCAGCCCGACCCAACTATTGAAGTTTGGGACGTGCTTGCTGCTCTTGGTAGAGATCCGATCCGACATGATTTTGAAGCGTTCCGTCCAAAGCTTCAGTTCGCTTCCGGCGGCATCCGCATCGAGACGGATGGAGGAATTCTGCTTCGCCAGCTCAAGCCAATCTTCGGTCCGCTTTACGATTAACTCGGCCGTTTTCTTGAGTTCGGGTGCAGCCTGCTGAACCAGTGCTTTTGCCACGCTCTTTTGATTTTCGATCAAAATCTCTCGCCGTTTGCTAAGCTCTTCGTTCACTTCTTTGAGGCGAGTCTGTTGAAACTTCTCTTCGGCGATCAGCACCTCTTTGGTTATCGGGAGAAGCTCTTGTTCGGCGTCATAGGTTCGCTGTTCCTGCTCCAGCAATCGATTGCGTTCGGCAAGTGCCATAAGTTTGGCGCGCAACAGCAGCGTGTTGGCCTCTCGAATCCGCGGATCGACTCCTTCGTTAACCGGGAGAGCTAGCTCGTTGTTGAGCTTGGTGATCGTGATTTGATTGTTGGCCAACAACGTGGCGAGCTCTTTGCGGCGTGTATCGCGCGAGACCATTTCTGTTTCGACTCGTACTCGACCATCCGTTGCAGCTTGGGCGAGCGCTTGGACTTCGAGCTGATAGGTCTGTAGCGTTTCGATTCGAGACGTGCTCTGAAGTGTTCCTTCCGAGAAAACGATTCGAGGTCTTGGATTCTCTTTTCGCTTCTTGGCTTCGGCCGTCGCAGCCGGTGCAGCCTCGAAAGCGACCACAAACGCCTTGATAACTTTTTCGTTGTCGGCCCGACTCTTTAGCTCTGCCAGGATGGCTTCGTAGGTCGCAATGAGCGTTTGCTTGAGCGTTGGATCCAGATCCACTGCCGCTTGGAATTGCTGCAACCGATTGTTGACCGCTTCGGACGTGATCGAAATGGCGTCGCTGACTGGCGCAGCCCTCGGGGGTTGCGGACTTGTTTGCGCGGGGACTTGGTTGGGGTAGTTGGCTAACCGGAACTGAGGGGGAGCTGCTGAGGTTAACTGTGAAGCCGCTGGTTGCGACGGGGCCTGTTGCGGGGCCTGTTGTGAAGTCGGGTACTGAGGCGAACGAGGTTGCGTCGGCGGATTTAACTGGATCTGTGCCTGCAGTCCAACCGAACCACCTGAAATAGCAAACGCAACTAACCAAGCGCAGAATGCTGATCGCCAAGTGCGAACAGCGAGCTCCGCAAATTGAATTCCCCGACTCCGATCATTGATTCCCATACTGGGTAGATAGAGGATTTCGAAACCGCGATCAAGACCGCGGTCTAAAAGCTTTTGTAAAAGAGAATGCTAGCAATCGCCTAAAACTATCGGAGGCACTATGAGCGTCCTGGATCGCGAAATTTAATGGATTATTGCGATACTATTGCGATTGCGCCCCATAGGAACTAAAGAGTAGGAACGAAAGGACAGGCACAGCGATTGACTGGCTTAGGAGTAGCCACAAAGCACAACGATCCACAGGACAAGACTGTGGTATTAGAATCCCGCAGCCTTGAGCTGCGGAAGGGTTCGGGCTTTGTAGCTAACCGGAAGGGGGGAACCAAACGGACACTGCATTGGGGGGACCAAAGTGGGGGGACCAAAACCCAACTTGCAACTACCGACCAAAACAGGTGCCTGGCACCTGGCTTGGGTGCCTTGCGATACTATTGCGATTGCGCCCCATCACCCCCTTGGAGGCCGCCTCGCTTTTGAGAGAGGAACGAAAGGGAGAGAAACGAAAGGAAACGAAAGGACAGGCACAGCGATTGACTGGCTTAGGTGTAGCCACAAAGAAGAGAAACGAAAGGACAGGCACAGCGATTGACTGGCTTAGGTGTAGCCACAAAGCACAACGATCCACAGGACTAGCGTGTGGTATTAGAATCCCGCAGCCTTATGCTGCGGAAGGGTTCGGGCTTTGTAGCTAACCGGAAGGGGGGAACCAATGGGAGGGGGGAACCAAACGGACACTGCATTTGTTTGACACCCAGCTTGCAACTACCCACCCAAAGAAAAGCTGTGTCCCTTTTGGTGTTTTGGTGTTTGCTTTTGGTGTTTGATTCGGGCGGTTCTAGCTGAGAACCTTTACGTCCGAAGGGTCAAGCCCATCGGGGCGTACACCAAGCGAGACGGCCTCCTTGGAGGCGCTGGGAGCGATCGCAAAAGATGTTCCGGGACATATTCGGCTGATGCTAGCAGCATCCGCTACGAGTTCAAAACTGTGAGGATCGCATTACGCAGAACGAACTGGATTCGCGGCACAGCCTTTCGATATCGGCGGGGTTATCGAGATAGGCCAAGCCTAAACTCTCCACTTGATTGGATTTCAATTGTGACATCAAGTAAATGCTACGCCGACTTTTAATCGAGCTCAGTACGGCTGCCGCAAACGCATCTTCTAAATCGCTTTTTAACAATTCACGCTGTAATTTCTCCTCCGACTCGTCCGAACCGAGCTGAAGGATCCCGGACGATAGAGTTGCAACATCCGAGCAAATCAAAATCGAGCCGCGCGCATCGAGCTGCATATCAGCGTGCGCGGCAGCTCGGGCCACATTCATCCACGATTGCTGTGTCCAATCCCCCTCGATGAAAGCGACAGCCAGTGCGTGTTCCTCCGACTTTGCAACGCCCACAGGTCGGATGAGTTGGGATGCTTCACGAAAAACAGGATCAGGGCTGCCGCCCAGTATCGACGCAACGGAACCATCGCATGCGGGCACCACAGCAATTGCAAATTGCACACCCATAAGCCAACCGATCTCGTGACTTAACTTTTCTTGTAGATGCATGTGATGCGCATTGTCGTCTAACCAAGCTAGATTCCAGCGATGCTGCGTGGATGCGTCGGCGAAACTGGGAGAGATTCCGTATTTATCGCTTGCGCTCGGTGAGTCCGGTGTTCGAATGCAATAAATCGGGATCACGACCTCTGCTTCGACCAAGTCCCTTTGGATGTAGATGGGGTCCGCTGATTCGCTGGCCGCGATGTACCCATGGGAATCGTGATGGGTCGGCTCATGCTTGATCACTTTGATGCTGCCGAACTCGTGCGCCATCAGTGCTGAAACCAATCGGTCACGCCAATCCTGATTGTCAGACCCGAGTACGATCGAAATCATTTCTTGCCTAGTACCATGCTCGACCAAATAGCGAACCACTGCCAACGCGATCCTGTTGGCCTCCGGTACGCCGTCTTCGATAGCGATCGCAATGTGATCGTCGTCGATAAGAGCCAACGGCAACGGGGGGAATTCAATCGGCTCATCGAACGCTTTTTCGATCAAATCCGAAAGTGGCTCGTCCGTAGGCATTCCGGAGACACGAATCTCGGTTGCATTCTCGGGGAGCTGCAAAGTGAGGCGACGATCGCCAATTCGCGGCTCAAAATAAGTTGCTTTATTCATCGCTTGGAGACCTTTTGTCGATACAAATTCTGGTGGAGGGTAACCATCTGTTCGACGGAGTGCACCGTCATGACATGTTGTTTTGCATTGGCTATCAAATTCTTTCGTCGGGATTCGTCGTTGAGCAACTGGTTGGTTAGACGTGTCAGATCGTCGACGTTGCCCAGTGGATATAGCAAGCCAGTTCGATCATGCTCGATCAGTTCGTTATTGCCTGGAATGTTCGATGCGACGACTGCAACGCCTGCTTGCATGGCTTCGAGAATAACGTTGGATTGCCCTTCGTAGAGACTACCGTTCCACAGGATATCACAATGTGGCAATAGTTCCTTCGCATCGGTGCGATGACCGAGGAAGAAAATTTGCGAGGCGCCGCGAATATTGTCGCGGAACAGTTCCAATCGCTCTCGATCCGGTCCGTCCCCAATAATCACGTAGCAGATGTCTTCGCGCATCACTCGCAACAACTCGGCAGCCCATAAAAGATCTTTGTAACCTTTTTGCGCCCAAAGTCTACCGATCGAAAGGATGATCCGCTTGTCCGCAGAGACTCCCATCTGCTTACAGGCTTCGTCGCGGCTTAGCCCACTCGGTTCGAGCGGTTCGATTCCATTGGGGATCAGGTCAAACCATTTTTTATCAACACCCTGTTCATGATAGAAATCGATGGTCCCTTGGCTGTTCGCTGTGATGCCTTGCGTTCGTTTGGCGATAAAACGATCGATCCAAAATTGCAAGGCGTTCTTCCATGGGTCGACCGATCTCTCGGAGCCCAAGATCACTGGCACCTTGGCAGACAGGGCGGCCGACCGGCCGTAGGCGTTTGCGGCAAACAACCAACTATGTACGATGTCGGGCTTAAGCTCTTTCAGCAGTTTCCTGAGCCGAAACCATGCAAACGGATCCAGCTTGGACCGCTTGTTAATATGGTGGATCTCGATGCCGCTTTCGACGAGTTCCTGCTCGCGCGGTCCCGTATGGGTTAGAACGATCACGATGGGTTCGAACGCGTCAATGTCTAGTTCACCGTCCGTTTCACTGGCCAATCTCTGGGCCGTTTCACTGGCCAATCCACTGGCCAATCCACTGGCCAATCCTCGGGCCAATCCTCGGGCCAATCCTCGGGCCAAAAGCGAAATCTGCTTTTCAGCCCCTCCTTGGTCGAGCGTTGGGATAATGAAGCAAACTCGCAATTTCATGCTTTACGCTCGAGAGGAATGTCGCGGAATAAGGTAAGCCATTGTAGAACGCAATCGTCGACGGACCTCATGCGGCGTAAACTTTGACGCAACGAGCTAGCCGAATCAATCCATCGCTGGCGGTTGGCGATGAAGTCTTGAAGCTTTTCCTCCAACACTTGTTCCGAGGCGTATAGTTGGAAGTGATTTGCTTCGGGCAACCAACCGCGGCAATCTGCATGTTCTGCGACGATCATCGGAACGCCGGCAGTTGCCATCATTGGCAAAGTGAATTGTATCGTTTCAATTGGGTTCGAGGCAATGCAACAGTCGGCGACCCGAATCAATTCTTGCAAATCATCGAATCCATCGAACAGCAGTATCTCTCGATGCCATCCTCGTGACTTTATCAGATCATACAATGTGCTTAGGTCCAGACATGAGCCAATCACCCACATGCGAAGCGAAGCACCCGCATCGAGCAAGTCGCACACTGCTTGAATTGCCTTGCGTAGCGGGATCGCTTCGGAGACCCCCATGTGAACCAACAGATCCGTTCGGCCCGGAATCAAAAAGTCGCTGCTCATATCGAAAAGCGCATTGGACGCAACTGTCCGAAGCTCATCGCTGCGTGACACGGGATCCCAAGCAATGTCTCCAATTCGAACAATCTGAGATTCGCTTATCCCTTGTGAGACCAAAACGCGATGCGCGTTGGGTGTTGGGCATACGATTCGGAAGCATCGCCTGCAGGCATCGGCCATCGCAGCGTGAGTCAGTTTCTGCCCTGCGGACAATCCATGTCCGGCATCCTCCGGTGAGAAACGAGCCAATAGCGGCAGATTCCATCTGATGCTTTTGCTTTGCAACGACATCAGCAAGCCATCGGGACGATCGACGTAGATGCAATCAAAGTCGGTCGCCTTTTTTGCTATCCACTGCACCACATTCTTTTGAAAATGGCCTTCGTTCCAGTTGGTGTTGGGCGCTGGCAAAAGTCGAACCACGGGGACTTCACGGCAAAGAGAGTATGAGGGCCAATCGGCGTGCCAACGCGCAGTTAGAACCGTTACTTCTGCTCCTGCTCTCTTTAACGCAGCGCATAGATGCAATAGCCGTTGGCAACTATCATCGGTGAATGGCCAGAAACGGCGCGCTACAACGAGTACTTTGAGACCTGCCATAGACTGCGCTGCAACCTATACGGTCAAGTGTTTTTTGAGATCGGATTCTTCGAGCACTCCGACATATGGCAGATTACGATATAGGTCCTGGTAGTCTAACCCATAGCCGACGACGAATTCATTGGGGATCTCAAAAACCACGAAGTCGGGAACAGCGGATACCACGCTCTGTCCTAATTTGTTCAAGAACACCGCGGTCCGAATGGACTTCGGGTTGAGCGATACGAGCCGTTGTGTCACTTGAACCAAAGTCTTGCCGGTATCAAATATATCGTCTATCAGCAATACATCGCAACCAGCAATGTTGAGCATCATGTTGTCTTGAATCGTCAGGTCGCCTGACTTTGTACCACCTCGATAGGAACTTGCTTGTATCAAACTGATGCAAATCGGCATCTCCAGTCGACGGATCAAATCAGCCAACATGACGAGACTACCGGTCATGATCGCTACGACGGTGATGGGACTTCCTTGGTAATGCTCTTTGAGCTGCGACGCCAAACGATCAATGCCAATACCGATTTGCTTTTCGTCCAAGAGGATCTTCAAGATGTTAACCGTTCGCTAAATTCATTCGAGTTATGCCACAATGTAGAGGCACAATCGGAGCCTGTCGAGTCGCGTCTACTGGCCTAAAAATCGCAGAGTATAAGCTTTGGACACCGAGGCCTTGGTTGCATCGATCAACTTCAGGGAAGATAGTGTTTCCGAAAGCTCGTTCCATCGCTCGGCGGTCATCGCTCCGACAGCCGATTCGTCGGTTCCTTTCGGAATACATAACGGTTTGAGAGCCTCGACACCAAACTCGAGCGCGTTTTTTGCCAACCCTTGCTTGTTTTTCGACAAAATCACATCGTTCGATTCGCTGGGTGATTGAAGGTACTTCTTCCAGCCTTCGATGCTCGCTTGGGCCATTCGTTTGCAAAGGTCTTCTTGTTGGTTGAGTTGACTCTCGGTGGCGACCAGGAGACTGCAATACGGGTTATACCCTATTTCCGACATCATCAGCTCCACAACCTCTACCCCTTGCTGGCGAGCCATAAAGGGTTCGCTAAAACTGTACCCTTGTGTCCCGACCCCTTTTTCTGAAACCAATTGCGCGACCGATCCAAAGTAGGGCACGATATCGACACCTTGAGTCAGAAAACCTTTGCTCTTGAGAAATGGCACGTACGGTCGCGACGCATCGATCTGCAATTTCATATTCTTGAGTTCTGCAAAAGACGTGATTCCCGAGTCCCTGCGAACCATAATGCATCGAGGCCCATTTTGAATGGGAGCCATCAGCGCGACCATTGGAACATCCTGACTGCGGGCCATGAGCACGTCGTCCGCATTGGCAACCCCGAACTGAACGCGACCTAACACGAGTTCTTGCGCCACCACGGTGGTTTTTCCACCTGGACGAATCTCAACGTCTAAACCATATTTCTCGTATATCCCGTGCACTTGTGCAGCATAGAAACCGCCGTGCTCCGCTTCGGGATACCAATTCAACAGCAACGAAACCTTGTCCTTTTTGCCAGATTTGGTATCCGCCGGTTTGGCGTCACCAAGTATCTCTGCTGCATTCTCAGATTGCTCTTTATTCAAGGACTGCTCAGCGAACCCTTTGTTGCCAGCCTCAGGCCCCGCCTTGGGAGCATCGCATGCGGACAACAGCAATAATCCGAATAAGGCAAAGAGGGATAGGGGCAGGAGGTTTATGAGCGGTTGTTTCATGTTCTTCCGTTCGTGGAATCGGGTAAATTGCGAAGCGATCGAATACAATTGTAGCGATCTCGACAAGGCGAGATCGCAAACCGTTAAGAAACCAAATGGATAATGACCAAAATGGGTAACAACCATAGCATGAAGGCCGGGGCAGCGAAAAGAGGACGGCGGAAATGGCTCACACTATTGGCTGTTGCCGCAGCTTTACTCTTCCTTGTGGTCCTGGCGCTGCCGACCATGCTCGGTTCTCGGTGGGTTTATGAACCACTCTTAAAGCGACTTGCTCAAGACCGCTTCAATTTGGAGATTGAGTCGGTAAAACTGCGTTGGTTCAGCCCGATCGAATTTCGAGGAATTTCCATCAGCCAATCCTTAGAGAAGGGCGCCCATAATGCGGCGAACAACAGCGCAGCTCCGCTGGTTTCCATAGTAGCGATCCAATCCAACCGCGGATTATTCGGATATCTACTTAGCGGCCGCAATTTAGGGCGAGTCGAAATCATCGAGCCGAAGCTGGACATCGCATTGTTAGAGGACGGTTCGAATCTAGAACGCTTGGTCAAATCGATCGAAGGGACCCAAAGGGATGTTAATCCCAAAACCAAAACGCAACCCAAGCTCGATCTCGACTTAGCTATTCGCGGTTTGAGTGTTCAAGTCCAACCGGCAGATGGCAGCGCAGCGATACTAGTGGTACCCGAAATGAATGCGGACATTTCGTATCGAGCGATCAACGAAGAGGCACAGCTCATCGTTCAACCGATGACCGTGTTGGATCAAGCATCGCTCACTCCCGAGCTAGTTCGATTGGGCGTTGGGCTTGCAGTTCCTCTCCTGGCCAAATCCGCTTGGTTCGACGGGCGCATTTCTTTGTCGACGCAGGAGATTCGAGTCCCTTTGGCCAAGCCAGCCGATACGACCGGAGAAGCGACGTTGACACTCCATCAGGTTCGAAGCGGTCCCTCCGAACCATTGATCGTCGGCGCACTGGATGCCCTCGCCCAGCTGCGTGGCAAAGACGCATCGCATGAACTCGTCTTTGTCGATGGTTCGCAAGTACTCATTCGCGTCGCCGACCAACGCGTCTTTCACAAGGGTCTCCAAGCCGGTTTGCCGAGGCTCGACCCTAGGCTTCAAATCGCAACGCAGGGCTATGTTGAGCTCGTCGATCGATCGTTGGACTTAAGCGTCGAGCTACCCATCCCGATAGAGCAAATTGCCCGTCGCGAACAGGTTAGGCAGATGGGAGTACCTCGAGTCACGTTGCCCGTCGGTGGGACACTCGACGATCCCGAGATCAAGTGGGAGGTCATGCGAGGCGAGTCCGCATTGCTACTTTCCGCCATCGCGGGAAAGCTACACAGCGACGCACCCATTGCCAGCACCATCGTCGATGTGATTGGAGATGTGACCGAGGGCAAGGCCGATCAAGCGATTGCTTCTGCAGTAGACTTCGTAAAGAACTTGCGTCAGCGCCGAGCGCAAGA